>NZ_JBWYIT010000004.1:0-176643 GCF_056779875.1 Acinetobacter sp. ANC_7634
TGGCTGGTATTGTTGAACATGTCACTTTAGTTGAGTTTGATACTAAGCTGCGTGCTGACCAAGTATTACAAGACAAACTTAACAGCTTGCCTAACACGACTGTCATCAAAAATGCGTTGTCTACAGAAGTAGTCGGTGATGGCAAACAAGTGACTGCACTGAAATACAAAGACCGTGCGACGGATGAAGAACACACAGTCGAATTGGCGGGGATCTTCGTACAAATCGGTTTGTTACCCAACACGGATTTCTTAAAAGAAACTCAAGTTGAATTAACCAACCGTGGTGAGATTGTGATTAACGATCGCAACGAAACCAATGTAAAAGGTGTATTTGCTGCGGGTGACTGTACAACAGTACCTTATAAACAAATCATCATTGCCACTGGTGAAGGCGCGAAAGCATCACTGTCAGCGTTTGATTACATCATTCGTTCTGGACAGTAATTTCAGCCTTAATATACCGCATTAAAGTGTAGCCCTGAGAAAACTCTTTCTCGGGGCGTTTTTATAAGCCAATATTATCTTTACAATTTTTGAATAAAACTTTATTTAAAATCTGCTTATATTGTTCTCATCCATGCTACTTGGATACTCATTGAATTAAAAAAGGAAGATAAAATGAATAAGATTCTTGTTGCTTTAGGTCTTGCTGCTACAGTTGCTTTGGTTGGGTGTAATAAGGATAAAGCTCCTGAAACTGGCGCGACAACTGGTGAACATTTAGAAAATGCCGCTGAACAAGCAGGTGCAGATATTCAGAATGCGACTGAAGATGCAGCTCAATCAACTGCAACTGCAGTCGACAATGCTGCTGATGCGACAGCGCAAGCTGCAGATAATGCTGCTGCACATGCTGAAAATGCTGCGCACAACGCTTCAGAAGCGGCTAAAGAAGCAACTGCTAATGCAGCAGCAGCTGTAGAAGAAGGTGCAGCGAATGTAAAAGAAAAAGCTCAACAATAATTTGAGTTCTACCAATTAAAGCCTCTTTAGAGGCTTTAATTTTTTCTCTAACAGAGCAATTTTACAGCCCCAAGATACGAATCAAGCCTATACTGTATGAATAACAACTCTTTTTTGAATAACATTTTCAGATAATAAGACAAAATCCTATGAGCTATTCACATCATACAGAACCACATTATATACATCGCACAGGTTGGTTAAGAGCTGCTGTTCTTGGTGCCAACGACGGTATAATTTCAGTCACTAGTTTAATCATGGGGATGGCAGCAAGTGGCGCGAATCAACATACCCTTTTAATCACTTGTATTGCTGGTTTGATTGCAGGCGCAACGTCCATGGCAGCTGGTGAATATATTTCGGTAAAATCTCAGTCTGATATTGAAGAAGCTGATCTAAAGTTTGAAGCAAGTGAGTTAGCACGCAATCCACAAATCGAACTGAAAGAATTAACGCATATTTATGTACAAAGAGGATTATCACCCGAACTTGCTCATCAAGTTGCTATACAACTGAGCGAGCATGATGCGTTAGCTGCACATGCACGCGATGAAATTGGTATTCATGAAAATACAACAGCTCAACCTTTTCAAGCCGCTTGGTCTTCTGCCACCGCCTTTTCAATAGGTGCAGCTTGCCCTATGATCGCTATACTGATCAGTCCTCCTGCATATCTAGAATACAGTGTTGCCTTTTTTTGCATTTTAGCGTTATTTATTCTAGGGGCTTTATCTGGATATTTTGCTGGAACGTCTAAAGTAAAATCTGCATTGCGAATTACGCTTTGGGGAATCGCAGCGATGGCATTTTCAAGTTGGATTGGCTCACTGTTTAATGTACATGTCGGCTAACATATAAGAATTACAAATATATAAAATCAATATTACTCAGCAGCATTTAATGCATAAATGCAGTGTAGGACTATCAACCCACAATCAATCAATTAAAATACTGATGTGTTTTATCAGCTTTTCTTATCTTCATGTCCATTATTGCAGCTCAATCTGACCGATCACACTCATCGGTCTGGATCGCTATTGTTTTATTGATTGTAGGCACCCTTGGTGCTTATCAAATTGTGGGAATTAATCAAGCCCTGTTATTCCTTATTGGTGGTGCGTTTGGTATGACGCTCTACCATGCATCATTTGGTTTTACATCGAGCTGGCGCGTTTTTATTAAAGAACGCAAAGGTCGTGGTTTACGTGCACAAATGATTATGCTCGCACTGGCAGTGCTGCTCTTCTTCCCAGCTTTAGGTGCAGGTGAATTATTTGGTCAACCCGTTAAAGGCAACGTCAATCCCGTATCGATGTCCGTGATGATTGGTGCATTTATTTTCGGAATTGGCATGCAACTGGGTGGTGGTTGCGCATCTGGGACACTCTATACAGTCGGTGGTGGTAGCTCACGTATGCTGATCACTCTATTCTTTTTCTGTTTAGGCTCACTGATCGCTACTTCACATATTGAATGGTGGTTTGCACTGCCACACTTAGCCCCTATTTCAGTAGTACAAAGCTTTGGTGTTATTCCAGCGCTAATACTCAATTTCGTGCTATTTGGTTTGATCGCATTAGCAACAGTCTACTTCGAGAAAAAACGCCACGGTCAGCTTGAACAAGAACCTGTTGCAGCACATCAAGGCTGGAAACGTTTCTTAAAGGGACCATGGCCTTTAATTTGGGGTGGTATTATTCTCACCCTGCTTAATTTCGCCACGCTTGCATTGGCTGGTCGCCCATGGGGTGTCACATCTGCACTCGCAGTATGGGCAGCGAAAGGTGCAACATTAGTCGGAATTGATGTAACAGCTTGGGACTATTGGCAACAACCTGGAAATGCTAAAGCTTTAGCAAATTCGTTGTGGTTTGATATCACCTCTATGATGAATTTTGGCATCATACTCGGCGCTTTACTTGCAGCAGGTCTCGCTGGAAAATTTGCACCGAATCTCAATATCCCTAAACGCTCAATTCTAGCAGCTGTCATTGGGGGGATCATGTTGGGTTATGGCGCTCGATTAGCATACGGTTGTAACATCGGTGCTTATTTCAGCGGCATTGCATCAGGCAGTCTACATGGGTGGTTATGGCTGATTTTCGCTTTTATTGGTAATGGTATAGGTGTGAAACTTCGTCCACTATTTTTCCCGAATGAAAAGCCTCAGCCTGAAAAAATTACAGGTTGCTAATCAGCAAATATCGATATTTGAGAACGCCTAATTTCAATTGGGCGTTTTTATCTTTCTATAGTGCAATTACAACCACTTAATAGAATAAGAAAAAGAAAGGAGTATTAAATTTCAGCCGATTGAAATCAGCTAAGTCACCAAAGTTTGTTCTTATAATAAGTCTTTATGTGCTTACTTTGAGTTTGTTAAATGCTGCATCATCTATATAAAAACCCATCCTAAGATGGGCTTAAGATTTAGATATTAAAAGTGAAGTCAAGCCTCTACTTTCTTTTTCAAAGTTGCATCTAATTGTTCTTTATCTAATGCATTATCCCAACGTGCTACAACGATTGCTGCACAAGCATTGCCAACAAGATTAGTTAATGCGCGGCATTCAGACATGAAACGATCGATACCTAAAATAAGTGCCATCCCTGCAACAGGTAATGCTGGAACGACGGATAATGTAGCTGCCAGAGTAATAAAGCCCGCACCCGTTACACCTGCAGCCCCTTTTGAACTAATCATCGCAACCAACAAAATTGTGATCTGTTCCCAAATGGTCAAATCGATATTACAGGCTTGAGCAATAAAAAGAGCAGCCATCGTCATATAGATATTTGTACCATCTAAATTAAATGAATATCCAGTTGGAATGACCAAACCAACGACCGACTTTTCACAACCCGCTTTTTCCATTTTATTCATCAGCGTTGGCAGTGCAGCTTCAGAAGAGCTCGTGCCTAATACTAACCATAATTCATCTTTGATATAGCGGATGAGATCAATGATAGAAAATCCATTGTATCGTGCAACTGCTCCCAGAATAAGCAGAACAAATAAAAGTGAAGTAATATAGAACGTTACGATTAATAATAGTAAATTTCCAATACTCGAAATACCGAAAGCACCAATCGTATACGCCATCGCACCAAATGCACCAATTGGAGCTAGTTTCATCAACATACCGACAAGGTAAAATACCGGAGCGGTCAGTGTCGTTAAGAAGTCTGTAACTGGTTTCCCTTTTTCACCCACCGCTGCAAGCGCTAAACCAAATAGAACAGCAACAAATAAAACCTGAAGAATCTCACCACCCGCCAAAGGACTGATTAAAGTCTTTGGTATGATATTCATGAAGAAGTCAACAATAGAGGCATCCTGAGCTTTTTCAACATAAGTTGAAACTTTGTCACCTTCTAAAGCAGCAGGATCGATATTAAGACCTTTACCCGGCTGAATAAGATTGGCAACAATCATGCCCACAATCAGCGCAAGCGTAGAGAAAGTTAAAAAGTAAGCCATTGCTTTACCCGTCACTCGCCCCACTGCGCCCATATTCGTCATACCAGCAATACCCGTGACCACAGTCAAGAAAATAACGGGTGCAATGATCATTTTGACGATTTTAATAAAAGCATCGCCAAGAGGTTTTAAACTTGCCCCCAACTCCGGCATAAAATGTCCAAGTGTGACACCCGCAATAATTGCAAAGATGACTTGAACATATAAAATTTGATAAAACTTTTGCTTCTTAGGTGGTTGAGATTGCTCATCAACGTGAATATCCATGGAAGACCCTTCTAATTCAAAAAAGTGAATCCATTGTTAAATGCAATAAATTTCACACTCAAAAATGAATTGCGCGTTAAATAATTTCAAAGGTCGAAATTCTAGTGACATTCACTTTTTGAATGAAAAAGTCGGGCTTAACTATTAGTCTAAGAAAAAAAGATCTATAGAGTTCAATTGGGCTGAGATGACTAAATATGAATCGTCATAAAAATTAACTCATATAAAATTAAGTTTTGATATTTTTAGAAAAAAAATGAAAATTAAAAATTCATAAGTTAATTTTGAATATTAAAAATACAAATAATTTTATTTTATGACCCAATATATACCTATAAAGTATAATTAAATTTCAATGCAATCTAAGAACAATATATATAAATATATAATTCAGTATCTTATGTAAATAACCCTTAAAGAAATATAATCAAAAAATATTAATCATTTTAGTAGTATAAATTTAAAACACTCTTACAAAATTGTTTTTATTATATTTTATCAAATAAATTCAATAACTTATTTTTAAAAAATCGTACTAAACCTGCTTTTCATTCATATATCTCCAATACCTTTTAGGTACGTATTGAACATGCAACTTAGGATTATCACGTGCCACTATATTTACACTCTTAAAATAATCCTTCCAAAGTTGATCATATAGCTCTTCTTGATCATCGAGTTCAATCATGAATGATTGACTAGAACCTATATGGATATTTTGATCAATTTCGGCTGCATTCAAATTAACTTGATGGACTTGCTTCAAATCATAGTAAATTCCGTAGCGTCGCTTTTCATCATAAATTAACCAACGCTGGTCTTGATAACGTGCTTTGAAATGCTTAGAGATTAAAGGCAGAACATTAAAATCTGGTCTTACTAATGATAAAAATAAACCATCCTTACACTTTTTAAAGCGAACAAATGCCTCCATTCGGTGCTTTTCACGACCAACTTGTTTAGCCCATTGTGCAAGCGCTAAAACATCACGATGACCGAAATTTTTTTCAACGGCATATTGGTGCTTAAAGATATAAATGGAATAATCAAATAGATGTTGATATGCCACTTCCTGCTCAGACAAAAAAGTAAAATACCAATTACGCAAACTTGAAGCAGAAATTTTAGATTTTAAACCTTGCCAGACTCGTTCAGCTTGCTTTTCTTCACTGTAAACTCGGACTGACTCATCAAATAAATTCTGGTGAGCGTTTCCTTCAGTTTGAACTTTTACGTCGAACTCTTTGAATTGAAAAGCTCTAAAAACACAGCACAGCAACCCAGTCCTGGTACCATCAAAAACATACACAGCCATTTAAAACCCAAATCCTAGTTGAGGTGACAGTTGTTTCACATATTTTGATTGCCCACTTTGTAAAATTTGCTGGCGGATCTGATGAGCGTGCTGTTCTCTTTTAAACTTAGGTGTATCAGCACATCGAATAAAATGTTGAGCACGATTATAAGCAACGCCTAAGCGCTTTAACTGATCGATATGAATTTTTCCAAAACGGCGAGCCTGTACAATTTTCTTAGCAGATCTCACACCAATGCCAGGAACACGTAAAATCATTTTATATTCAGCAGTATTAATATCCACTGGAAACTGCTCTGGATGTCTTAAAGCCCAACCTAATTTAGGATCAACCTCTAAATCTAAATTGGGATGTGCTTCATCCACAATTTCGTTGGCTTCAAATCCATAAAAACGCATTAACCAATCTGATTGATATAAGCGATTTTCTCGCAATAACGGCGGTGCAGAACCTACAGCAGGTAAAGCAGACTCTTCTGGATTGATAGGTATATATCCTGAGTAATACACCCGTTTTAATTTAAAATCTTTATAGTGCTTGTCAGCCATCAAGATTACATCACGATCTGTTTCGTGATGCGCACCGACCACCATTTGTGTTGTCTGACCAGCAGGCACAAATTTAGGAACCGACTTGATTAGTTTTCTCTCATCTTTCAATTCAATCAAACGGTCTCTCACAATACCTAAATCTTTCTGCACTTCTGCATGCGACTTTTCAGGTGCAAATTTCACCAAGCCTTCTTCTGTCGGCATTTCTAAGTTAATGCTCATCCGATCGACATACAGTCCAGCCTCATGAATAATTTCTTGCGAAGCGCCCGGAATAGTTTTGAGATGAATGTACCCATTAAAATTTTCTTCCAGTCTTAATTTTTTTACGACTTGAAGCATTCTCTCCATGGTGTAATCCGCGGATTTAAAAATTCCTGAACTTAAAAATAACCCTTCTATATAGTTTCGACGATAAAAATTAATGGTCAGATCTACCACTTCTTGGACGGTAAATGCTGCTCGCTTTACGTCATTTGAACGGCGAGAGATACAATACGCACAATCATAAATACAGACATTTGAGAATAAAATTTTTAATAATGAAACACAGCGACCATCTTCGGTATAACTATGGCAAATTCCGGAACCTGTATTACCAAGACCTTTATCTTTGTTCTTGCGGTTACTACCACTTGAGGAACAAGAAACATCATATTTGGCAGCATCAGCTAAAATCTGTAATTTTTCACGGATACGATCAGACATATATGTATGGGGAAGCAATGAGATTTCGAATATTATAATTGTTTATTTATTCTACTAAATGTCGCTGATCATTCATGCGACACAGTTTGACGCTTTGCATTTTCGCACTAAATAATGAATATAATTTGATTCTCCGATCATGATTGTGCAAAGTGAAATTAAATCATGGAGCTTGATTATGTCTTTACTCGAACAATTATCCATTCAGCATCCCATTTTTTTGGCGCCAATGGCTGGGGTATCCACACCAGAACTGGCAGCTGAAGTATCCAATCAAGGTGGTTTAGGGTCTCTTGGTTTAGGTGCTGCCAGTATCGAAAGTGCTCGACAACAAATTTTTGCAACTCAAAAATTAACAGATTTACCCTTTCAGGTGAATTTCTTTTGCCACAAACCAGCTCAACTTGATTCTGAACGTAATCAAAACTGGATAAATTATCTAAAACCCCACTTTGATAACTTTAATACTGAACCCCCCAAAGAATTAAAATGTATTTACCCCAGTTTTTTAGATAATGATGATTTTTTAGATTTAGTCTTAGAAACTCGACCTAAGGCGGTGAGTTTTCACTTTGGGATACCTCATGCACATCAAATAGCTGCCCTCAAAGAGGCTGGTATTATTACGATGGTATCAGCAACGAACTTAGCGGAAGCTAGAGCAATTGAAGACGCTGGGATTGATATCATCATTGCACAAGGTATTGAAGCGGGAGGACACCGTGGTATTTTTAATGAGCATTTTGACAGTGCAATCAAAACAGCAGATTTAATAAAATTACTTGTTCCTACCTGCAAGATACCTGTCGTAGCAGCTGGTGGAATCATGAATGGCTTTCAATCTAAATATATGATGAATCTCGGAGCTTCAGCCGTACAACTCGGTACTGCATTTGTACAATGCAAGAGTTCAGCTGCAAATGCAGCTTATCGTAATGCATTATTAAGTAAGCCTTTAACTCAAATTACATCAAGCATTTCTGGGCGACCAGCGAGAGGGATAATCAACAGTTGGTCAACTCTCGTAGATTTACCTCGGCGTGAGTTAGTTGCTCCCTACCCTTATGCATATGATTTAGGTAAACAACTAAATGCAGCAGCATTAACCAACAAAGATGAAAGTTTTGGTGCATTCTGGGCAGGAAGTAATGTAAATCAAATCAGAGTTTTAGAAGCACCTGATTTAATCAATCAAATCATATTAGAAATTGATCAATATGATGCTTAAATAATCGATAAAACCCATACCGAGCTGAAGTTTTTTTATTTACAATGAATTGTTAAATTATGTAGCGAAAAGTATGGGTTTTGTATTATTAGCACTTGTGGCGATTGGATTTGGAATAGACAGCTATTCACATGCTCAAGATAAAGATCAGTCCACTCAACATAATGTTGAGCAGTTAGATGCTCAAATTTTAAATCAAGATCAATAACAATCTCCTGAAGAGAAAAAATCGGATTCTCAAGTAAATTTACAACCTCTTGAATCTCAACAGTAGAATGTATGAATAACTTATCTCAGTTGAGTGCTGACATATTGAAACTCAACCTGATTTTAATAAATCCACAGATTCCACTTGAACATCACTCATAATTTGCCCTTCTGACAAAAGTAAATCGAAATAATTGGCTACGACTTTGGCTTGTTCCACTGTACTTTCTACTTTGTACATATTCTGACGAAATTCATTACTTGAGTGGAGACCTTTGGTGTACCACGCGATATGTTTACGTGCAATGCGACAGCCTGAATACTCACCGTAAAATTCATATAGCTCATTCAGATGTCCCAATAGAACTTCTTTCACTTCAGCAATCGATGGCGCTGCAAGTGGCTGTCCCGTTTTTAAATAATGAGCAATTTCTCTAAAAATCCATGGACGACCTTGTGCTGCTCGACCAATCATCACGGCATCAGCACCAGTATGATCTAATACATACTTGGCTTTTTCTGGGCTATCAATATCTCCATTTGCAATGACTGGAATAGAGATATTTTGCTTCACTTCTTTAATTAGATCATAACGTGCAGTATTTAAATACATATCTTCCCGTGTACGACCATGCAATGCTAAAGCTGCAATACCCGCTTGTTCTGCGCGCTTCGACACACGCATAATATTTTCATGTCCGTTTAAAAATCCTAAGCGCGTTTTAAGTGTTACAGGGACATCTACTGCCTCGACCACCGCATCTAAAATTCTGGCTACCAAGTCTTCATCTTGTAAGAGTGCAGAACCTGCTAATTTATTGCACACCTTTTTCGCTGGACAGCCCATATTGATGTCAACGATTTGAGCACCATTTGACACTTGATATCGTGCAGCTTCAGCTAAATCCCGTGGGTCTGATCCTGCTATTTGTGCTGAAATTGGAGCAATTTCACCATCAAAGTTGGCTCGGTAGAGACTTTTCTTGCTCATACGCAGCGTTTTGTCAGAAGTCATCATTTCACTAACTGCATGTCCTGCACCAAAATATTTACACAAGGTTCTAAATGGTCGATCCGTTACACCTGCCATGGGTGCTACAAAAACAGGAGTTGTTTTTTCGCGATCAAATAAATCACGGATCACAGGATGTTGAGACATGAATAATACCAATGATGATGAAACAGTTTCAGAATGCTTAACTTTTTAAATCTGCACTCATTGAGAGATTGAAATTAGATACAAGCATTAAATTATATAACGTTTGAAACTAAAAATATGTTTTATCTCATTTTGCTTGAATGTTAATGGATGAACTTAAGCTCAACACTTAGATTTATATTTGAAGCATGCTGCCATTATCTTGTATACATATAAGTTCTCACAAATCGTGAATGAAATAGTATACTTCGCTAGAATCTTTATCCCTGATACTTTGCATTTATGAAAAATAGCTTTCGCTCTAATGTAATTTTTAAAGCCTGTAGTGTTGCTACATTAAGTTTATTCATGAGTGCTTGTGGTGACTCATCATGGTGGAACACACAAGATAAAACGATTGATGCAGAACAAATCTCAAAACTCATTCCTGGCCGCGTTAATAATCGTGGTTCATGGGCCGAGGATATTTATAAAATAACCGAGCAACTCGGTATACCCCAAACGAAAGAAAATGTGTGTACCATTATTGCTGTAGTCGATCAAGAATCTAATTTTGTTGCAGATCCCCATGTACCCGGACTAGGTGCCAAAGCAGTTAAAGAAATTGAAGATCGTTTAGATGAAAAATTTAAAGATAAATTAGGAGATAGTATCGGAGGCACCGTTGCGGGGTATTTCCAAGAAGTCTTAAAAAATCAACCAACACCTGAAGACAATTATCTAAAACAAATGCGAAAAGTCTCCACCGAACGAGAATTAGATGAATTGTATCGTGAGATTTTTGCTCACATGGCAAAACACTACCATGTCAGTGCACTCACTGGTGCAGCTAAACTCGTTGGTCAAGATATTGGTGAAAAACTAAATCCCATTACCACTTTAGGCTCTATGCAAGTTCATATTAGCTATGCAAAAGATCATAAGCGCCAAGGTGGAAGTATCGCAGATCTAAGATCAGACCTTTATAGTCAATATGGCGGACTCTATTATGGTATTCACCGCCTGATGATGTATCCAGCAGATTATGATCAACCCATATATCGCTTTGCAGACTACAATTCAGGCATGTATTCAAGTCGTAACGCCGCTTTCCAAAGCATGCTCAATGAATTAACAGCAGCGGAGTTAACGCTTGATGGAGACTTATTACTGTACAATAAAAATGGCAATCCAAAAGCTGAAAAGAGTCAATCTGAACAAGAACTTATCAATGTATTTGCCGCAAATAATGTATTTATTACACCTCGTCAAATTCGAGCTGATTTAAAGAAAGAAAAAGAGAAAAAGTTTGAAGATACGCAAACCTATAAAGCTGTGACTGAGCTTTACGAAAAGAAAATTGGAAAAGAAAAATTTTATGCCATTATGCCTGAAGTGGTTATTTCAGGTCCTAAGCTTAGTCGCGACTACAATACCAACTGGTTTGCTACGCGAGTTAACGGTCGATATCAAACATGTATGCAGAAAGCAAAAAGAATCAAAACCTAGCGTTATTTGATTTTGATGGAACACTGTGTGAAAAAGATAGTTTTACGAGCTTTATCTTTTACGCCTTATCAAAACGACATATTGTTAAGCAAGGACTAAAAACCCTGCCTTGGATTCAAGCCTATTTTTTAAATATTTACCCCGCGCACGCAATGCGCCCTAAGCTATTCAAGGCAATGTTTACTGGATTTTCTAGGTCTGATGCAGATCCGATTGCACTTGAATACGCCCATTCATTACAACAACACTTAAACTCACCCATTTATGAACAATTGATCAAGCATCAACTCCGTGGTGACCGCATTGCGATTGTCTCTGCATCCATTGATATTTATTTAAAACCCATTTCTCAGATTTTAAATGTAGATTTGATTTGTACTGAAACTGAAGTGCTCAATCAGTTTTATACGGGTCATTATTCTTCTCCTGATTGTAGTGGCGAAGAAAAAAGACAGCGCATACTCAAGCAATATGATGTAGACCAATTTCAATCAATTTATGCTTATGGAAATTCTTATGAGGATCAAGCGATGTTGGATATGGCTGATTATCCTTATATGGTCGGATCATCTCATCAATTACCCGATCTTGACCCACAAAAAAAGCTCGCCTAAGCGAGCTTTTATTAAATAAGAAATTAATAGATCGCCATATGATTGCGATGGATCATTTCTAATGAACGTGCTTCACCTAGAACTTGGTGTACCTTATCTGAGGGTAAGCCTTTGACAATTTCAGCGCTACGTGAACTAAAGTTGACACGACCAACTGCGACGCGATGCCGTTGCTGATCCACACACTCCACCACATCACCACGCTCGAAATGCCCTTCAACTGCTTTCACACCTACAGGCAATAAACTCCGATGATTTTCTTTGATCGCTTTCACAGCACCATCATCAATCACCAATCGCCCTGCAGTCTGCAAATGCGCAGCTAACCATTGTTGGTGAGCAGTGATTCGATCATTATCAGTGATAAACAATGTACCTAGCATCTCACCCGACATTAATCGAGTTAACACATGATTACTGTCTCCACTGGCAATCAGTGTAGGACATCCTGATTTCGCAGCTAAACGAGCAGCACGTACTTTGGTCAGCATTCCACCTCGACCAAACTTACCACCACCACCTGCCATATCAAACAAACTTTCATCTAATGCGCGAACTGTATGAAACAACTTCGCATTAGGATTTGAGCGAGGATCTGAATCAAACATCCCCTCTTGGTCTGTCAAAATAATCAATAAATCAGCATGAACTTGGCCTGCAACCATTGCAGCTAAAGTATCATTGTCTCCGAATCGAATCTCATCAGTAGATACAGTGTCATTTTCATTAATCACTGGAATCACTTTCCAATCGATTAAATGTTGTAAAGCATCACAAGAATTCAAATAACGGCGACGGTCAGCCAAGTCATCATGAGTCAATAAAACTTGTGCAGACTGAATATTGTGATTCAACAATACACTAGACCAAGTTTGTATCAGCCCCATTTGACCAATGGCAGCACAAGCTTGAAGACTGGGTAGATCCGTGGGTCGATTCTCAAGTTTCATTCGAACCATACCTTCAGCCACAGCACCGGAAGACACGAGAATAATCTCATGCCCTGCATTGTGTAGATCTGCAATTTGCCCCGCCCAATGCGAGATTGCATCTATATCTAAACCTTTTCCGTTTGCTGTGAGTAAAGATGATCCGATTTTAACAACGATTCTTTTGCAACCCTTGAGCTGACGTTGCCCATCTACCACTTCTATCATCTTGTCCTCTGTCTCTTATATAAAGAGATTAACGTACGTAGTACACTTCCATTTCGCCATCATCTTCATCATCGTCAAAATCGTCATCCTCTTGACTGGCAAGACGTTGTTTACGACGCATTTCACGATAAGCCTCTTTAGCTGCAATGGTTTGTTCACGTGTTTCAGCTTCAAGCTGATCACGGAATGCTTGCATTTCTGCTGCATACTCTGGATCTTCAACTTCGCGTTCGCGCTGTTGTTCAATTTGATCCATTAAATAATAAACGACTTCTTTGGTTCCATCAGACATCAAGCCTGAAGTCTTAAATACTGGACCCTCCCATTTCAACTCTTCAAGGATGTGATTGCACCACTCATCTCTTGAGTCTTCAGGCAACTGATCTACTTTATTTAAAACCAACACCACTGGGAGTTTTGACAATGTTGGAGAGAACTTTAAAAGTTCATTTAAAATTGCCTTAGCATTATAAGCTGGATCTGATCCATCAATTGGCTGTACATCCACGATATGTAGAAGAATACGAGTACGCGCCAAATGTTTTAAGAAGCGAATACCAAGACCTGCACCTTCTGCAGCACCTTCGATCAAACCTGGAATATCAGCCATTACAAATGAACGGTGACGATCTGCATCTACAACACCAAGATTAGGTACCATAGTTGTAAATGGGTAATCAGCTACTTTTGGTTTTGCTGCAGAGACAGCACGAATAAATGTTGATTTGCCCGCATTTGGCATACCTAATAAGCCAACATCTGCCAAAACTTTCAGCTCTAGGCGAATTTCGCGGAACTCACCTTTGTTACCATGTGTACATTTACGTGGAGCACGGTTCGTTGATGACTTAAAGTGAGTGTTACCTAAACCACCGTCACCACCTTGAGCAACAAGAACACGTTGACCATTTTCAATTAAATCACCAATGATGTCGCCAGACTCAGTATCTACAATTGTTGTTCCTACTGGAACATATAGTGTTACGGATTCACCACCGCGACCTGCACAGTTTGCGCCAGCACCATTTTTACCACGTTCAGCACGAAATCTACGGGTATAACGATAATCTACAAGCGTACTGGTGTTGTCATCAGCTTGAATATATACGCTGCCACCACGACCACCATCACCACCATCTGGACCACCAAATGGTACGAATTTTTCACGGCGAAAACTGGCTACGCCATTGCCACCGTCGCCAGCCTCTACGGTAATGACTGCTTCATCAACAAAGCGCATAATGCCAATCCTCTAAAAACTTTAAAACCGCCTATTCTGCCATATTTTAAAGTATTTCTCGACTATATTTATGCTGGTTGAGAATAAGTTAGCGACTTTTTTCATAAATTGAGTCTTTAATATTTTGGTGTATCACTGCATTAAATTTGATTTATTCATTACTCATTGTTTTATCAAATAACATCATTGGTTTTATTTATTTCTGAAACCACAAAATAATGCCTATAGTGCATTAAATTGCACTCTAAGATTTTGACATGGATCGCTCTGCTACTCCTTTATCCTCACAATTCGTGCTTATTATGGCTTTGGCCTGTGGTGTCTGTGCAGGTTCAGCCTATTTCAATCAACCACTGATTTATTCAATCGAAAGAAGTTTAGAAATTTCGACCAGCCAAGCTGGATTTACCGTGGTTATCGCTCAAGTGGGTTATATGCTCGGACTCATGCTTTTGGTACCCCTTGGAGATTTTTTTAATAAACGAAAACTCATTGTGAGTTTAATGATATTTGCGGCAATTTCGCAGATCCTTTTGTCTTTCAGCTCAGATATTAGCACTTTATATATCTTTACCCTTTGTGCAACATTTGGAGCCATATCAGCACAAGTATTAATTCCATTTGCTTCTTCCATTAGCCCACCGGAATTAAGCTCGGCAGTTGTAGGTAAACTCATGAGCGGATTGGTCATGGGGATTATTTTATCTAGGACATTTGCCGGCTTTGTTTCAACTTATTGGTCTTGGGAAGGCGTTTATTTCATTAGTGGTATTTTGACTTTATGTTTTGCATATTTAATGTGGAAAAAACTCCCCAACACTCAACCTGCTTCGCATTTACAAGTCACCGATATTTACAAATCACTTTGGAGCATCGCAAAGCATAATCCGCATCTCATACGCCGTGCCTGCGCGGGTGCCCTAGGATTTGGCATTCTCTCAATGGTGTTTACATCGATGACTTTTGTTTTAGGGAGTGCCCCATATCAATTTACTGATTTTCAAATTGGTCTATTTGGTCTGCTAGGTATTATCGGAATTTATTCCTCGAGTTGGTCTGGTAAAACAGTTGGCAAAGGGAAAGAAGAATTTGTCGCTCAATTATGTATCACCTTGATGCTGTTCTCTTGTATTCCATTATATTTCGCGCAACAGAACATCTTCATTTATGCACTTGGCGTATTGATGAGCTATTTTGGTCTCACTGCATTTCATGTTTTAAATCAAAATCTAGTTTATCGTATTGATGGTCAAGCACGCTCACGAATTAATGCTGTATATATGACCATTTACTTTTCAGGCGCTGCATTAGGTTCTTTAGGTGCTGTCTATGCTTGGGAACATTATGCATGGATTGGTTGCGTTGCTTTGGGACTGTTTTTCTCAATTTTAATTTTATGTATTGATCGTTATGATTTTAAGATCATGAAAACCATATAAACATCTCGCTCAGTACACACTTTAAACTGAGCGATAACGAAATGATGAAATATAACTATCGCGTAATAATTGCCTTACTTTCCAAAATCTCGGGTAAATTTCGCTCAACCCAATGGATCAACTCATTTAATTTCATCGCTGCATTTGAACCCAATACAGTGAGTTGATACTCCACCTTTGGAGGAACTACTGGATAGACAGTGCGCAAAATAAAACCATCTTTTTCTAAGGTTTTTAGTGTCTGAGCCAACATTTTTTCGCTCACCCCCTCAATTCTTTGTTTTAGCTCACTAAAACGATGCACACCATCACTCAAGCAACTTAGGACGAGAACTGACCATTTACTGGTGAGATGCTCCAAAATTTCACGAGAAGGACATTCACTGGATAAAACTTGACCTAATAAATCACTATGCGCATATGTATTCATCATTTTTCTCTTAACAGTTAATAACTTACTTTTAGGTACGTACTTTCATTAAGTAAGTTAACAGATTAATATGCCTTCATCAAGTTTATTTTTTAGCCACAATGAGAGGAAATTAAAATGAAAATTGCGATTACAGGTGCAACTGGTGAATTAGGTCGTTTAGTTGTTCAAGAACTTAAAAAACTTCATAGCAAGCATGAAATTATTGCTTTAGTTCGCAACCCAGAAAAAGCTAAAATTTTATTTTCTGAAGATATTCAAGTACGCAAATTTGATTATGATCAGCCAGATGATCTCGCAAATTCCCTTCAGGATGTTGATAAACTCCTGCTCATTTCTGCCAATGAAATTGGTCGTCGCACTCCACAACACAAGGCTGTTATTGATGCTGCAATTAAAGCTAGAGTTCCTCACTTAATCTATACCAGCTTACTGAACGCAGATCATTCTCCGCTTGGCTTAGCCAATGAACATCGAGAAACGGAAAAATTAATACGTGAAAGTTCTATTACCTACACCTTTTTAAGAAATAATTGGTATAGCGAAAACTATTTATCTGCGCTCACCCATCAAATCGAGACAGGCATTGTGTACGGAGCGGCTCAAGATGGTTTAATTAGTTCAGCTTCTCGTTTGGATTATGCCACTGCTGCAGCTCAAGTATTAAATGATGAATCAGCTCAACATTTGAACAAAATTTACGAGCTTGCAGGTAGCGAAAGCTTTAGCTTAAATGATTTTGCGACCTTACTTTCTGAGTTTTCACAACAGCCTGTGAAATATCAAAACTTATCTCCAGAAGATTATCGTCAAGGATTAATTCAAGCTGGTTTACCACTAGGTCTCATTGACGTCATTGTAGATGCAGATCTTCACACCGCCCATGGTGCGATGTACAGTGAACACAAAGATCTTGAACATTTAATTGGTCGAAAAACCACATCGATTCGTGAAAGCATTCAGCAAGCCCTGAATGCTTAGAGGATAGACTCCCCTTAAAGGGGAGTTTTTACTTTTTAATATTGCGCAGAGGTAAATCCAAGTTCATATCTAAATTCGCCTTTGTTTCTCGCTCCAAGTTATACATTGTTGCTCTAAAACTAGATACATCCTTCATCAAAATTGGATCATTTAAATGCAATACCGGTGTGAAAACATGATCAATATCCACATCAAGCTGCTCATGCAAATCTAAATAGACAGGACCATCAAAATCAATCGTAATCGGAACCTGATAAGTACGCTTTAAATGAAATGGAACTTCAAGCTGAATAGGCAAATCTAAATTTAACGGAAATTTAGGTAAAAGTCGTGTTTTATACACCAAATCTGTTGTTGCACTAATTGGAATCGTTTGATCGATTTTTACTTTCGTTTGATAATCCACACTCACAGAAACAGGGACTTCGACTTTAAACTTGAGATTGGTTTTGTATTTACCCTGCAAATCTAAATCAATATTTTCCTGCACTTTAATTTGTGTATTTAGCGCACCAATCGCTTGTACCTCAAGATAATTCCCAACATCAATTTTTGTCGGCAATGATTCTGATAATTGTACACTTGCATTCTTCGCAGTGACTTGAATGGATGCTTGAATATTGAGATATAGCCAAAAACCTACGGCGACAATGCTTGCCACGATAATAAACAAGAGCGAACCATATCCCACGATTTTTTTAGCACTCATGCTTCTCGAGCTCACTGGGCTTTCACCGATTCAGCAGATTGATCATCCTTCTGAACTTTAATGGGTGATGCTGCTTCCACTTTTTGATTTTTTTGTAATGTTAAGGTATTGAGTGGGATAACCAACTCACCTTTTTGTATTTTAATTGGCAAAGTATTTTGTACGTTGACTGAAGCCTCTAACGCAGTTTTAATTGGTGCATTCAAATGACCTTGTACTGGTATATCCACATCTAAATCCTTATTTAATGGGATGCGTAGATTCTCTTTTAAATCCGCTTGAACAGGTGCTTGAAATTTCAAGTGAACCATTTGATCTAAGGGAACATCCATTTCAACAGGTACATCAAGTTTAATTGGAATCGTCCCTTTCAATGGCAGTGTAATATCTTTGCCCAAAATGCGAACCTTAACTTTAGTATCTACTGCTAAATTTTGATCCACAATCAAATTTTCACGGACTGGAATAACCGTTTTAATTGGTACTTGATTGTCGAAATGAACCATAGGATTCAATGTTTGTTGTACAGGAATAGAAAGATTTTCACGTATAGGAATGGTCGTTTTCACACGACCTGTCACATTCACATCCAAAGCATCATGGATTTGAACTTTCGCTTGCAATGGCTCTTGAAGATCAATATTCACGGCTTGATCTTCAAGTGGAATGTAAATTTTAAAATGTTGAAAAACCCATAAGGCAATTGCTATACCACTCGCGGCAGCCAAAGCAATCAGCACGAAGCCAATGACAAGATATTTGATGCGCAAAAATATAATCCTTTAACACTTATTTTTTTAATCACCTGCTCACAATCCATATTTTATGTGAACAAATACACAATTTTTCAATATTAAACCACTTATTTTGAAGAAACCATATTGCTCTAAAGTCTTAATTACGTAAATTTAGGCAAATAAAAAAGAGCCTCGAAAGAGGCTCTTTTTATGTCTTACAAATTATGCATTTGTTTCAGCAGGAACTTTTGGATAGCTTACGCCGCCCATTTGTTCAGCAATACGCAGAACTTGGCAGCTATAACCTACTTCGTTGTCGTACCATACATATGCTGTTAAACGGTTACCAGACGTAATTGTTGCTTGCGCATCAAAAACACCTGCAGTGCGTGAACCGATAAAGTCAGATGATACAACTTCAGTAGAGTTTGTATAACCAATTTGACCTTGTAGATTAGAGTTGATAGAAATTTGACGAATATATTCGTTCACTTCATCACGATCAACTTCTTTATCTAAAGTCAGATTAAGGATTGCTAAAGACACGTTAGGTGTTGGAACACGTACAGAGTTACCAGTTAATTTGCCTTTAAGCGCTGGAAGTGCTTTAGCAACTGCTTTAGCAGCACCCGTTTCAGTGATCACCATGTTCAACGTTGCAGCACGGCCACGACGGTCAGCTTTATGGTAGTTGTCGATCAAGTTTTGGTCATTCGTGAATGAGTGAACTGTTTCAACGTGACCATTAATCACTGTATATTTGTCATGAAGTACTTTCAACGTCGGTGTAATCGCGTTTGTAGTACAGCTTGCAGCAGAGATGATTGTATCTTCATCAAGAATGTCAGCTTGGTTAACACCAAACACAACGTTCTTCATATCACCTTTACCAGGTGCAGTTAAAATTACACGTGCAGCGCCTGGGCATTTAAGGTGCTGAGCAAGACCTTCAGCGTCACGCCATTTACCAGTGTTGTCAATCACCAATGCATTTTCAATACCATATGCAGTGTAATCCACTTCTGATGGATTAGATGCATAGATCACTTTGATGAATTGACCATTCGCAATAATTGCTTCGTTCTCTTCATCTACAGAAATCGTACCTGCAAATGGACCATGAATAGAGTCACGACGAAGTAAAGAAGCACGTTTCTCTAAATCACCATCAGATGATTTACGAACAACAATCGCTTTAAGATTTAGACCACGACCAAGACCAGACTGACCAATCATAAGACGTGCAAGGATACGACCAATACGACCAAAACCATAAAGCACAACATCTTTATGCTCAACAGATGCAGCATTGCCTTGTAGTGATTTAACAGCGTCAGCAACGAATGCATCTACATCGCCACCTTTTGCTTTAAATTCTACAGCAAGTTTGCCTAAATCGATTTCAGCTGTGCCGATATTTTGTACTTTAACCAATGCTTCGAGGATTGGGAAAGTATCTACAGCAGAAAGTTCAACGTCTAAAACACGTGTACGACGATGAGCTTTAAGAATTTGGATAACCGAGCGGTTAATTAAAGAGCGACCGTATACTGTAGCTACGATGTTTTTTTCACGGTATAACTGACCAACAAGGGCAATCATACGTTCCGCGAGTTCTTCACGGTTTTTCCAGCGACCTTGGTGCTCTGCATGTAGGGCAACGATAGTGTCTTTGCTCACAGATACGTCCTCTAATTAATTGTAAATCTAAGCATAAATTTCAAAACCCCATAATTGTAAAGGAATTAACTCAGAGTTGAAATGAAAACTCGTTTTATTTTTTACTAAAGCAATTTTCTCTTTGTAAAAAATATATTTTAGCAATTGAATTACAAAATAATTTTTTGGGTATATGATTTCATTTAGATATCAAATACTGATCATTAAGCCTACAAATCCAATTTCGTCACTGAGTTACATCCTGTTCAACTAAATACTGGTGAAGCCGAAATATCCTGACTCAACATCATATTTAAATCTTCTAAATTAAAATCTTCTAAGTTTTCTGGGAGTTTGACCAATACTGGAAGCTTAGTTAAACCATTTTGCCCCGAAGGGAATGCATAATGTCGTTCAAACTCACTTGTAGCTGAAAAACTTTCAAATTCAATAAATACACTATATTTTCGATAGTTTTTAGGCACACTTAAAATATCTAGATAAGCCTGCTTCTTGATTTTCACCATGGCCAATGAAGTTTGTTGAAGTTCTTTTTCTAACTTTTCTCCAGCCACCATTCTTTTTAAAAATGAGCCTTGAACTTCAGCATAATCTCGTTTCAAACGCATCGTATGAGACAGCATTTCTCGGTAATCTTGAATATGTTGGCTTAAATCTTCTTGTAATGCATTTAACGGTTTCTTGGAGCGCTCATGCATGACTCCACGCTCATACATATTCAATGGTACAAATATTTCATCTTTACGCTTTTCAAGTAGTTTTAAATAGGCTAACAACTTGTATTCAAACAATTGAACTGAGGAATTAAAAAATAAAGAAGGCTGTTGTTTAAAATCTTTATAATTCGCCAGAATATCTGAAAATATGCGATGCACACTTTTAAACAGATGCTCATATTCTTCAATATGTGATAAATGCTGTTCTAAAGCCACCACGAGAGGTTGTAGCAATTCGACAGTCAATGCTTGCTCAATCTTCCGTAAATGCTGTTTGGCTACAAAATCACTATTACTTCCAGCCATCCCTAAATTTTGTGTCAAAAGCGGTAATATCTTCTGTTCAGCAACATCTTCAAATTCTTGCACAATTTGAATGACATCTTTATGGACTTGATGCTGAATAGTAACCATCATCTGCACGTGTTCCATAAACTGTTTGATATACCCCTCTTCATTGTAACGGCGCATATCCAAAACCAACCCATTGAGATAAATTTGCTGGTTGTATTCCATTCGATCTTCAAATAAAAAACGACGAATCGAAAATGGATTTTGTTCAAACTGACTGGTTGGTGCGATGACGAATAGAAATTCAGAGGTTTTAACAATATCAAAGTGTCGAATGGACTGTTCTTTCAGCAACCATTGTGCAAAAAAAGGATGCTCCATGATCGATGAGCTTCTAGGTAGAAGGGGTTTAAACCAATACCCCAATAATTGTTGCTTAATAAATACCTCTATCATAAAGCTCTTAATCTGAGCTGAAGTTAACTGACGAGCTCCAACTGGTGTTTCAAGATTTAATTCACGAATTAACTTAGCAACATCTTGCAAAAAAACCCGACGCATTAACATTTTTTCGCGTTGTAATTTTAAATTGTCCTCAACAGCAATTAGGTCAATTTGATACAGCGCATTTTCTAAATAGTCTGCCACTTGTACGCAATCCGTCATCACCTTCAACCATTGGATAGATTGACATAACTTTGCTGCAATGGAGCGCATTCTTTCACTAGAAAAACTATGCTTTAAAATTCCCAGCGACGTCGTGACTTTATATTCGAATGTGTTATTCACACGATTCCAAAATATATCTTTAGGTTTGAGAATTTGACGATCAATTTCTTCGCGAACGTCACTATCTGAATGTTGAAATATACGCTCTAAGAGTCTTTGCCAGTTTAAATCCAGACTAGGCTCCATCTGTAATAATGCTGCTCTTGTTTGGTACTGAATCATGATTGTTAAATTAGAATTATTATTGATTTAACAAATTTACCACATTTTTATATTTTAGTTAATTGTGTCACAAATATTTTTAAAGAGTAAGTAATTATTCTTATCATTCAGTCAAAAACTCTTATGTACAACTCATGCTTATGTAACGATATGAAACTTAGTGCTCATCTTTTTGGGCTAGACGCGATTGTAGTTTATTATGTTGATATTGAAGTAACTTTTCATTTCTTCTTTGACGATAGAGATAAATTGTACCTTCCAAAATAAGGAGCAATACAGCAAACCAAATTGGAATATAAGTCAACCATTCTCCTGCTTCCACGCGTTCACCCATTGCTATTGATGCTCCTGCCAACAAAATTGGCTCTAAATAACTCAATAACCCAAAAATCACAAATGGAAGATATCTGCTCGCCAAGATGTAACTTCCAAGCCCTAAGGCACTTAAGCAACCTAGACCTAGTACGGCTAAAATGAGATATTTAAACTCAATAATCAGGGGCAATGTGTTTGAATAAAAAAATGCTAGAAAAATAGCAACTGGAATCACCAGCAATAAATCCCACCAGAATCCACCTAAATGATCTGTTCCAAATTTTCTTCTTAAAAAAAAGTAGATCGGATAAGCCACAGCAACATACATGGTCTCCCATGCCACAGTACCGATGCGCCAGATTTCATGGCTGACACCAAGAATTGCAAAAAACACTGCTGCAATTTGCCACTTTGAGAGCTTTTCTTTGTAAAGAACGCAACCAAAGAGAACCATCACCAGAGGCAACAAAAAATATCCTAAAGAAACCTCAAGCCCACGACCATTGATTGGTCCCCACAAAAATAACCAGAGTTGAGTTGTACACAAAAATGAACTGATCAAGAGCCAAATTAAAATAGAGGGTTGTTTGCAAATTTTATTATAAATTTCTCGAACATATTTTAGATCACCCGACCACCACATAAACAGCGTTAAGAAAGGTAACGTGGCTAACATTCGCCAAGCAAAGGTTTGCTCGCTGTCTAGTGGTCTAAGAAAATACGTATAAAAATATAGCACCCCAAATGTCACTGATGCCATAACTGACAATGCTATACCTTTTAACATATCTGAACCTAAATTTTACCAAACGATATTATAGCTAGAATTCGTAGTAATAGATGTTGATGCATAAAAAAACCACGCCTTAGCGTGGTTCTCATCATTTTCAACATTATTTTGTTGAACCAGGTGCTTGACCCGTTTGCTTTGTACGTATCACATCGCTTAAGTCATAACCAACGGATTTAGCATAATCAAGATACTCATTCACAACTGCTTGATCAGGATTATGCGTGCGAGAAAGCACCCACATATACTTACGTTTAGGCTCACCCACAAGTACAGTTTGATAATCCTCATCCAGTTTCAGCACCCAATAATCGCCACGACCAACTGGTAACCATCGAATAGCACTCGGCAAGAAACTAACTTTCAATTTTGTATTAAATGGCTGATTTTGTACAAATGCCTCACCCACTGACTGGGTAACTTTACCGTCAGCGGTAAAACAACGGTTATCAACAGTCACATTACCATTTTCATTTAATGTATATGTCGCAGTTACATCACGATCACACTTGTTTTGGAAATAAAGTGGCTTACGTGCTACTTCATACCAAACACCTAAGTATTTATCGAGTTCAACTTTTTCAACAGTATTGAGTGGCTTGTCCTGAGCATAAACCATCGTTGCTGCCCCTAAACCAACCAATAAGGCACCACCCAATACAATCTTGCTAACATTGAAACCAGCAGATGGGAGACTCTTGATCATCTAAATAACCCCTATTTATTGAATTTGTTTGTGAGTATTCATTTACTCTTCAACAATAACGGTTATTTTTCGGCTTAATGTTACGTTATGTGATGATTTTACAGTGTTTTCTGTAAATTAAATCACTGAATTAACTGTGCTTTTAAACGCACGATCTCATCACGGAAACGCGCTGCTTGCTCAAACTGAAGCTCTTTCGAAGCTTTGAGCATTTCCTTCTCTAATTTAGCCAAATGTTTTGCCAATAGTTTTGGATCGGAAACTATATGGCGCTCATCCGCACTTAATGCACGTGCTTGTCCCGATACACTCTCATCAATTGACTCATCATCATACTCTTCACCAGTATCAATTTCTTTGATGACTTGGCGGACTGCTGAACGCGGAGTGATGCCATGTTCTAAGTTAAAATTAATTTGTTTGGTACGGCGACGCTCCGTTTCATCAATTGCTTTTTGCATTGAATCCGTAATCCGATCTGCATATAAAATAGCCTTTCCTTCAACATTTCGAGCAGCACGACCAATGGTTTGGATAAGTGAACGTTCTGAGCGTAAAAAGCCTTCTTTGTCGGCATCTAAAATTGCGACTAAAGATACCTCAGGCATGTCTAAACCTTCACGGAGTAAGTTAATTCCAATCAATGCATCGTAGACACCTGTTCGTAATTCATGAATGATCTTCACACGTTCAACAGTATCGATATCAGAGTGCAGATAAGCCACTTTGATCCCGTACTCTTTTAAATATGACGTCAAATCTTCAGCCATGCGTTTGGTTAACGTTGTGACCAAGACACGTTCATTTTTATCTTTACGTTGATTAATCTCCGAAAGGACATCGTCCACCTGAGTCAATACTGGACGAATCTCAATAACGGGGTCAATCAAACCTGTTGGACGCACCACCTGCTCGGCAATTTGTTCTGATTTTTCTAATTCATAATTGGCAGGCGTCGCACTGACATAAATTGTAGTAGGAATAATACGTTCCCACTCTTCAAACTTCATTGGTCGATTATCCAATGCACTTGGCAAGCGGAAACCATAATTCACTAGATTTTCTTTACGTGATCGATCTCCTTTATACATCGCACCAATTTGAGGAACCGTAACATGCGATTCATCAATAATAAGTAATGCATCCTCAGGCAGGTAGTCGAAAAGCGTTGGCGGGGCCTCTCCAGCTGGTCGACCTGATAAATGTCTCGAGTAATTCTCAATACCATTGGTATAACCAAGCTGTTGCATCATCTCAAGGTCATATCGAGTACGCTGTTCGATACGTTGAGCTTCAAGCAATTTATCTTCAGCTCTGAAATATGCCAAGCGCTCTTTGAGTTCTTCACGAATCGTTTCGATGGCACGCTGTAAGTTATCTTTAGGCGTCACATAGTGACTTTTTGGATAAATCGTGATTCGTGGGACTTTACGAATCATTTTTCCAGTCAAAGGATCAAACCAGCGGATCGAATCCACTTCATCATCAAATAGCTCAATCCGCACTGCATTTTGTTCTGACTCTGCGGGGAAAATATCAAGAATTTCTCCACGAATTCGATAAGTACCTCGTAAAAATTCGAGTTCATTACGCGTATATTGCATTTCTACCAATCGACGAATCAACTCATCACGGCTGACTCGATCACCTGTCACAATATGTAAGAGCATATTCATATATGCGTTAGGATCACCTAAACCATAAATGGCGGACACCGAAGCAACGATAATGGCATCCTTACGCTCAAGCAAAGCACGCGTTGCGGACAACCGCATCTGATCGATGTGATCATTAATAGCAGAATCCTTTTCAATAAAAGTATCAGATGACGGTACGTATGCTTCTGGCTGATAGTAATCGTAATAACTTACAAAATACTCAACAGCATTATGTGGAAAAAAAGCTTTAAATTCTCCATAGAGTTGAGCCGCAAGGGTTTTGTTGTGTGCCATTACAATAGTAGGACGTTGTAATTGCATAATCACATTCGCCATCGTATAGGTCTTACCAGAGCCTGTTACCCCTAATAACAATTGATCCTTAAAACCTTGTTCTACTCCTTTAACAAGTTTCTCAATCGCTTGAGGTTGATCACCTGCAGGCTCGTAATTAGTTACTAATTCAAATGGACGACTGTCACTCACTCGATAATTCTCGCTATACAGATGATGAAAATATGCAATAACACTGGTAATGCATGGCTTGCTTGCTCAAATCTTTATGATTTACTCATCTGATGATGAGGGTGAAAACCATAAATTCAATCAATTTTACTTGACCCTTACAGCAATCAATTGCACCATGAACTTAAATTGCATGTTGATGTAAAAAACTATGACTTACCAATATCACGATGAAACGATTATCAACAGTTTAAATGAAGATACAGTATTTGTATTTGGTAGTAATTTAGCAGGCACTCATGCAGGTGGTGCTGCAAAAATTGCACTTCAACATTTCGGTGCGATTAAAGGTGCTGGCCGCGGATGGGCTGGACAGAGCTATGCAATACCCACCATGAATGAGCATTTGCAACAAATGCCTCTATCCCAGATTGAACACTACATCAATGATTTTAAGATCTATACAAAAAACCACCCCAAGATTAAGTATTTTATTACAGCCGTTGGTTGTGGTGTAGCAGGTTACAAAGTTGCTGAAATAGCCCCCATGTTCAAAGGTATATCAAAAAATGTGATTTTCCCGATTTCGTTTAAACCTTTCGTTGAACGAACCTTTCCTAAATTAAACCAACCTTTATTACATGCCATTTTTTCTTCCGAACTACTGTTCGCGGATTCTTTAGAAACGGCATTTGAGCAACTTAATTTAAATGAATCTGAAAAGAAACTAGCCAATATTTTGATTGAAACGCCGATGTTCCCCGTGGATAGTAATGGACGTGAACGCATATTTGAAATCGAAGATATCCTCTATCATCTAAAAGATCAAACCTTCCAATATGAACCGAAGTCCGATCGTGCATTCATGATGGGTGGTGTGGTATTGGCTTTACTTGAACTCTACCAAATTAATGAACAAGATTTTGTTGATGTTTGGCAAGGGCTTAAGTCAATTTCTGCGCCAAAACCTGAGCATCGAGCAAAAAAATCAGTTTAATAAGATGTTGATTTTATAAGATTCATTCACTTATATTGTATAAATGAATGAATTTTAAACACCAAGGCTCGCATCTATGGATCATTTAGATCTGACCATCTTTGATTTATCTCCAATTGCGATGTGGCTACAAGACTTCAGCGGTGTTAAACAAATTTTCGAACAATGGACTGCTGAAGGTATTGAAGATATTGAAGCATATTTAATGGAGGATCACAGTCGTCTCCACCTTTGCTTGAGTACGATTCATACCTTACGTGTTAACCAAAGTACGCTTAAACTGTATGAAGCAAAAAACTTAGAAGAAATTTTAGAAAGTTTTCAGAAGTTCCTTCATCCTGAAGTCAGCACTTTCCAAATCCAATTTTTTGTATCACTTTGGAAGAATACTGAACATCATATTCCAGTGATCAATTATACGACCAATGGAAAGCGTTTAGATGTTCAATTACGCGGTATGAAATTAAAAGGTTATGAGGATAATTGGAAATGCCTACTCATGACCACCGAAGATATTTCCCAATATCAAAAAGCACGTCATTTTGCCGAATCTTTATTTACTTATAATCCAACAGCACTATGGATCATGGATTTTAGCCAAATTAAAAAAAGATTTGAGCTGCTCCGTTTGCAAAACATTGAGAATTTAGACCAACACATTCATCAACATCCAGAATTTGTTGTGGAATGCTTTGAGCAAATAAATTTCATTGATGTCAATGAAGCGGCGCTCAAACTTTTTGCTGTGAAAGATAAATCTCAATTTTTACATCATTCTCATGATTTATTTGATATTAAACGTTTGGAAAATTTTAAAAGCCAGTTACTACAATTGTGGAATCATGAAGAATATCAACAGCGAGAAAGTAGTTTCTACAACGCGAATGGAGAACAAATCTTCGTTTTAGAACAATTAAATATTTTTCCACATAATTTAGATGATTGGGCGGTGATACAAGTCGCCCTTACAGATATCACTGAGCGAAAAAAATTAGAAAATCACTTACATTATTTGGGTCAACATGACATTTTAACTGATTTACATAACAGAACTTATTTTAATGAAGAAATTGAACGGATTGAGCAACTTGATCTCTATCCAGTGTCTTGTATTTACATTGACATGAACGGTTTAAAAATCATCAATGATCAGTTCGGACATGATGTCGGTGATCAGTATCTAAAAAACTTTGCCGAAATTCTTCAATTTGTCACTCACAAAAAAGATTTTTCAATTTCTAGAATAGGTGGCGATGAATTTGTATTATTGATGCCTCATGCCGATGTTGAGCAAGTTAAAATCCTTGTTCATGATCTTGAAACTCAAATACATCAACATAATCTAGATCACCCTCATCTTTCTATCAGCGTTTCACTCGGACATGCCACAAGACTTAAAGGCGAAACCTTAGAAGATATGTTACGCCGTGCAGATAAATGCATGTATATTAACAAGCATCATTTTTATCAAAATAAAAATCTAACGAATTGAGCTCAACGTTAGCTTAGCTTAGCTTAAAAAAGTGTCTTAAATCACGTAAATAATAAAAAATTTGAATTTTATATCAAAATAATTTAGTGCTATATTATCCACAATTTATTGTTTTAAAAGAAAAGTTCAAGGATAGTTATGGAGATACTTGATTCATCAATTTTTGATTTATCTCCTATCCCAATGTGGTTGGAAGATTTTAGTGCCATTCAAACCATCTTTAACCAATGGCGTAGTGATGGGGTTACTGATTTAGCTTTACATCTGCAGCAAAATCCAGATCTTGTGACTTTATGCGCACATCAAATTAAGATTGTTAAAGTAAATCAAAAAACACTCGATCTTTTTGAAGCACAAAGCCTTAAACATCTCACCCAAAATTTAAGCACCATTTTCCAACATCAAATGTTTGATGCACATGTAGCGGAATTAGTTGCACTTTGGAAGGGTGAATTAGAGTTTACAAGTACAACCACTAATTTCACCTTGAGTGGTCAACCCTTAGACATAAAACTGCGAGCTGTCGTTTTACCTGGTTCAGAACAAAGTTTAGACCGTATTTTGCTTACTACAGAAGATATTAGTGGTTATATGCAAGCTCGGCGTTTAGAAGAAAAAAATCGTCGATTAGCTGAAGCAAGATTTAGTTATTCACCCACATCATTATGGGTTGAAGACTTTAGTCGCATTAAATTAAGACTCGATCATCTTAAATCAATTGGTATTGATGATTTCAGAACTTTTTTAGATGTGCATCAAGATTTCGTACAACAATGCATTGAAGACATTGTATTACTAGATGTCAATCAAGCAACATTGGATTTATTCAAGGCATCGACTAAATCTGATTTATTTCAAAATCTAAAAAAGGTTTTCTCAAAAGAAATGCATCAAACTTTTAAGGAACAATTAATCGAACTATGGAATGGGAAAATTCATCATAGTCGTGAAGCAATCAACTACGCTTTGGATGGTTCAATTCGTTATGTTTTACTTCAATTCACTGTGTTTCCAGGTTATGAAGAAGATTGGGGACTTGTACAACTTGCCCTAACGGACATTACAGCGCGAAAAAAAGCTGAGAGCTATTTAGAATATTTAGGTAAACACGACGTTTTAACCAAACTCAAAAATCGCTCGTTCTACACTGAAGAAATCCACCGATTAGAACGCGCACTTATTCGCCCAGTTTCTGCAATTTTTCTTGATATGAATGGCCTTAAACCGATTAATGATCACTTTGGTCATGATGCAGGTGATGAGATTTTACGCAGAATGGGTAATATCTTAAGTAGAACGATTCACAATACCAGTTATACAGCCTCTCGAATTGGAGGTGATGAATTTGTTATCTTGATGCAAGGTGCAAATGAAACTACCGTTCAGTCGACGATTTTGACCATTCAAGAATTATTGAATATCGATAATCAATATTATTCTAACCATATCATCAGTGCATCAATGGGATTTGCTACAAGCCTTGAGAATGAAACAATTGAGGATATGTTAAAGCGTGCAGATCAATCCATGTATGATCATAAGAGACAATACTACAAATATTTATCCAATAAAAATCAATAGTTTATAATATTTATATTTTTAGATCATACATTTTATTTGCTCTTGAAACACTAGTCATTGCACTGGTGTTTTTTTTTTGAAAAAATCAATCTTATTCAGTTCTCATATAAGCTTTACTATATTTTTCATTAAATTATGACAAAAAATTCATGATCTTGTCTAACAAAAGCAATTGATTTTAAATTAATAAAATGTGATTCTCATCACACTTTAATCACGAATAATGATTAAAAACACTTTATTTTTATAAGAGACTATAACAATGGCTTTGTTCAATTATAAATCATTCGATTACTTACCTAACTTTAAATTAAGTTCAGTTCTCTCAATTCCAGCTCAACTCGTTGGTAATGGTCTAATCGCTGCCACCAATGCTGTGAATACTGTTCTTGATGTAGTTTCTCCTATTGGTTTAGCAGGTAATGCTTTACTTGGCAAACCCTTCGAAGCAGTGCACGAACTTGGTGATAAAATTATTGATGCAGCTTCAGATGCAGTGAATTCAGTGGGTAAAGCACTTGGTGCAACCATCGAACCGAATGACACTCATCATAAAAATGAGTGGGAAGACAAAGAACTCAGCTTAGATAACATTTTAAGCCTTCCTGGGGATTTAATTGGAAACACCATTATCGGTGCAACCAATATTGCCAATGATATTCTTGATGCTGCTGCACCGATTGCTATTGCAGGAAATGCGCTAATCCCTGGTTTTGATGTTGTTCATAAAGCAGGTGATACGATTATTGATGCTGTCTCTGATGTGGCTCATGACATTGGCTCAGCGATTGGCGGGACTATTGAACCTAAAGATACGCATTATGATAATGAATGGTCTCAAGAGCTTCCATCAGCTACTGAAAACCTAAAATCAATTGTGAATACAGTTGCAAATCAAGTTGAAAATGCACTTGAACCTATTTTCGATTATGTTCCTGATTTCAAATTTAGCTCAGTACTTTCTATTCCAGCTCAGTTACTAGGTAATGGTTTAGTCACAACAGCAAATTTAGTCAATACAGTTTTAGATGTGGCTTCTCCTATTGGCCTTGCAGGTAATGCTCTACTTGGTAAACCATTTGAAGTTGTTCATGAGTTAGGTGACCGCATTATCAATGCAGCATCGAATTTACTCAGTGGTGCTGGTGAAGCCCTCGGCTCAAATGTAGAAGCAAAAGATACACACCACAAAAATGAATGGAAAGATGGCGAACTTAGCCTTGATTCAATTTTAAAAATTCCAAGTGAGCTGGTTGGAAATTTGATTATCGGCAAAGATGGCATCGTGAATGATTTATTAGATAGCGTTGCGCCATTGGTTAAAGTTGGTGATAAATTCATTCCTGGTTTCGAAGAAATTCATAAAGCCGGTGATGCAATCATTGATCAAATTTCAGACATTATCGTAAATATTGGTAAGGATATTGGTGCCACTCTTCCACCTTCAGACTCACATTTTGATCGAGAATGGGGGCAACCAAAACAACCAGATCAATCTAATCCATCAGATGACGGTCGTCCTAAATTCTACAAAATTGACAATCAATTCAGTTACCGCGTAAGTGAATCTGCATTTAAACAAGTTCAAGAACTATATAACAAGTTTATCTCATCTGGTTCTTTACAAGGTAAAAATTTCTGGCGCCCTATTTATACCGTGATCAAAGAAGATTTAGCATCAAATGACGCAGTTGATCAGGGTACTAAAAACTGGTTAAAAGTTGCTGAAGCTGTTGCAATAGCTGATCCTCAGAGCTTCCTTTATCAATATGTTCGCTTAGGAACAGGTAAATCACTTGCAGATAAAGGCATCTATATTACGGATGAACAATTCTGGCAAGCATCAAATGTATTGATCAAAACTTTAGCTGACAATTTCTTGAATGGCGTTAAAAATGCTGATGGCGAGACTGTTGTTCCAGCAGGATATTTACCAAGCTCTGATGGTAAGTTTGGATTGGTACTTATGGATGCAACGCAAGCTCTTGAAAACTTGGGTGGCGAGCTAGGTGATTGGACAGGTATCACACCATTAAGTATTCTTGATCACTATTTAGGTGTTGATACTTCACAATTGAATGGTGGTGATAGCCGTCCGTTTACTTGGTATTTAGAGCTATTGGGTGATGTAGTTAAAGCCAACTTAAAAGCTGGTGCGAGTATCTTTGATGTTGTGAATCAGATCGTGACTGAGGGCTTAAACTTCGTTGGACAATTCATCAAAGGTGAAATATTTGATGATGGCTTCTCTTCACGTGATCAACTTGTAAATACATTGACTCAACTTGCTTACGCATATGCAGGTGATTTGGCTGGTTCTGTAGCTGTAGCGACAAACTTATTTAATCCTAACACCAACATTATTACCACTTACTCAGTTTTCGGACGTACCTTAAACGGTAAAGATGGTAATGACATCATAAAAGGCGGTGTCGGCAACGATACGCTTGTAGGTGGTAAAGGTGATGACTTGCTCTTTGGTGGTTGGGGCAATGACATTCTAAAAGGTGGTGAAGGTATCAATGTCCTCGTAGGTGGTCGTGGTGACGATACCTATTATGTACAATCAAAATATGACTTCGTACTTGAACACAACTATGAAGGTACAGACACTGTCATTAGTTCTGCAGATCAGTATCAATTAACCGAAAATATTGAAAACCTTACGCTGATCAATCCAATCAAAGAACTTTTGATTGCTGGATCAGAAATTCAACAAAGTGGTACGGGTAACCAATCTGACAACATTATCACAGGTAGCAAATTCGTAAATAACGAATTAAAAGGCCTCGCTGGAGATGACACCTTAATCGCAAACGGGGGTCTAATTAACATCTTAAATGGTGGTATTGGTAACGACAAATTGTATGGCGATCTTGGTAACGAGACATACTATTTTGATCAAGGCTTTGGAGTAGATACAATCTATGAAAAAGGTGGTCAAAATACCATTCAATTTGGTGCTGGTATCTCAATTGATGATTTACTCGTTCAAGACTCTGGGAATGATCGTATCATCAAACTTAAAGATTCAGCTGATCAAATCACTATTAAAGATTGGGCAAAAGGTGAAGCACATCAAGTTGAATCAATCGTATTTAAAGACGGTTCTACATTCAACTTACTGACTCTAGATCAAAACTTAAGTTACGTGTAATTCTTAACCGCAAAAAAATAGGTGCTTAAAGCACCTATTTTTTATCTTTTACCCATTGAGCGACGTGTACCACGTGGCGGCATCCATGTGCGATCAGCATAGCGCTGAGGCTTTGGACGTAGATCTTCGATTTCTTCATCAGCTTGCTTTGCGTCATTCACTTGCTTGATAGGAAATGGAAGATTCACTACAGGCTTCTTTTTGGGAGAATTTTCCGAACTCATTTGAGACTACTCATTTCAATCTAACGCTATTGTACGGAAATTTGTTTTTTTATGCGACCCACGTTGTTTAATGTGGATATGTATCATTGCATTAAAATTCGGTGAATTTCGTGATTTTTTGCTAATTTGCCTAGATATTGGACGACTAAAACATTCAATTTAAGCTAAGATAGTGTGCTTTTTATTTTTTAATCCCTATAAGAAGGAATACTGCCGTGGACGTACGTCTCTCTGATCGTGTCAATGCCATCAAACCGTCCCCAACGCTTGCTGTGACCAATAAAGCTGCAGAACTTAAAGCTGCTGGTAAAAACGTTATTGGTTTAGGTGCAGGCGAACCGGATTTCGATACACCACAACACATCAAAGATGCAGCAATTGCAGCGATTAACAACGGTTTTACTAAATACACCGCAGTTGACGGTACGCCAGGTCTTAAAAAAGCAATTATCGCTAAATTAAAACGTGATAATAACCTTGATTATGCTGCTAACCAGATTCTCGTTTCTTGTGGCGGTAAGCAATCATTCTTTAACCTTGCGCTTGCATTGTTAAATAAAGGCGATGAAGTAATCATCCCTGCTCCATTCTGGGTAAGCTATCCAGATATGGTGATCATCGCAGAAGGTGTGCCAGTTATTGTTAAATGTGGTGAAGAACAACGTTTCAAAATCACACCAGCTCAATTAGAAGCTGCAATTACTGATAAAACTCGCCTAGTTGTTTTAAACAGCCCTTCTAACCCAACAGGTATGATTTATACCAAAGAAGAATTAGAAGCATTAGCTGAAGTTCTTCGTAAATATCCTGAAGTATATGTTGCTTCTGATGATATGTACGAACCAATTCGTTGGGACGACGAGTTTTATAACATTGCTACAGTTGCACCAGATCTTTACGATCGCGTAATCGTTCTCAACGGTGTATCTAAAGCTTATGCAATGACAGGTTGGCGTATCGGCTATGCAGCAGGTCCTGCTAAATTAATCGGCGCAATGAAGAAAATTCAATCACAATCTACTTCTAACCCAACTTCAATTTCGCAAGTTGCGGCAGAAGCTGCATTGAATGGTCCTCAAGACGTACTTAAACCAATGATTGAAGCTTTCAAACGCCGTCATGATTTGGTTGTTAATGGCTTGAATGATATCAAAGGCATTACATGTTTACCTGCTGACGGTGCATTCTATGCTTATGCAAACATTCGTCCATTGATCCGTGCAAAAGGTTTAAAATCTTGCACAGAATTCTCTGCATGGTTATTGGAAGAAACTGGTGTTGCGGTTGTTCCTGGTGATGCATTCGGCTTAGGCGGTTATATGCGTATTTCATATGCAACAGCAGATGAAGTATTAGTTGATGCGCTTGCACGTATCAAAAAAGCGGCTGACTCAATCGAAGGCGTAGATGCAGCAATTGCCTCTATCGCAGCTGAAAAATAATCTGATAAATTAATCAGTTCAAAAACCCGCGATTTTCGCGGGTTTTTTTTGCTTAAATCTAAACCCCTTCATGCACCTACATAACCCAATACTCAACATAAAACCTTTTGGTTAATACGCTCGTTCACTGAATCGAACAAAGTGTGCTTTTAGGATTGGATAAACGTCGGAGGTTTTTTTAAAGCTATCCAAACATGATCCATCAGTGATCCAAATAGAATATTGAAAATATTGAAATTTAAACACTATTCATAGTATCGATAGCTCATTCTGAAAGATCATATTTATCACTGAAAAATCCCATTTATAGATATGCTTTGCACCATCATATAGAAGATAAAACCGATCTAAGCAACCACAATATAGGATTTAATTAATAAAAAAAACTTCTAGAAACACCAATTCACCCTACTAAAGAAGATAAAATGACACAGGCTAACTTGGACTATATTTAAAAAAAATCAATTCATTCAACAATTTCAGATTTGACTTGTGAAAATTTGCCTAAACTGCAAGCTGTTTATTAAACAAATGCTTTGAAGGACGAGAACAACTTAGGCATTCAACATAATATTTAAGTGGTGACTTTAATAAAATCTCGCTCACCGCATTCGACTCATTTACCCAAGCAAACGATTTATTCGTGCCAAGAATGGCATTCCCTTTTATGGAATAGATATAGAGTTTATTTACGTTAGGTGTTAAGTCATTTGCTGCCAAATCTTGTTCAAGCGTGCATGGTTGATCGTAATCAACAGACCATTTTTCAGAAAACCACAGCTGTAATAGCTCCCCCAAAACCAGATGAAGTTTTTTAAAAGGAAATACATCAATTACCGCGCCCTCTACTTCAATGAAATAAGAACTAGGCGAATTTAAGATAGACAGGTAATTTTGTTTATAAAATTCAAGATTAGAAAAGATCTGAGAAATGGTAAGCGTATTCATTCGCTTTCTCCTATTTTAGCCATTTAGTGCTGGCAAGTTGGTATAAATCCACACTGCTTAAAACTCTGTTTCAAGCGCTCTGTTGTTAAATAAATCTAACAAGCTCATTCTAAATTAGCAAGTAAATTAAAAAAAAACATTTTATTTGAGCAAATAAACAACATGCGGCTCAAAAGTGACAATTGTATGGCAATTTACACTTGACCCAATCTTAAATCCCCTTATAATCGCATTCAGATTCTCCAATAGCTCAGTCGGTAGAGCGACGGACTGTTAATCCGCAGGTCCCTGGTTCGAGCCCAGGTTGGAGAGCCAAATACTAAAAAGCCCAAGCATTTAAGATTTGGGCTTTTTTTTATGCCAAAAAAATCCCCCATTTGGGAGGATTTTCTCAACCATATTTTAAGCTGCTTTTACTGGAACTCCACTGTGAAAACGGAAGGTTTCATCAGGTGTTAAGATGAGTTGCTTTTCAACTTCACGAATGTGCTCTATACGACTTTGAATATCCTCCTCAGGATCTTTCAATTTCGCAGTCTTAGCCACATCTAGAGCTAGAGCCAAATAATCCTCGTAATGGCGTGATTCAGATTTTAGTAAGTAGCGATAATAGCGCCCTAATTCCTCATCGACTCTAGGCGCTAATGCATAAAAACGTTCACATGAGCGTGCTTCCACAAACGCACCAATAATTAAAACATCAATCAACGCTTCTGGTTCATACGTTCGAATTTCTTTGCGTAAGCCACCCGCATAACGCCCAGCACTTAAACCAACCCATTGCTGCCCGCGCTTATTCATAAACTCTAAAACCTGCTCATAATGCAGCATTTCCTCACGCACTAATTGAGCGAGCTTGACTTGTAAATCTACAAAAAAGCTGTATCTAAACATGAGATTCATGGCTGTACTGGCTGCTTTCTTTTCACAGTTTGCATGATCTTGCATCAAAATATCAAGATTATTTACAGCCTCATCTAACCAAGCTTGTGGAGTTTCACAACCAAGGAAGCCTATGACAGGCTTCATTAATTCATCATAATCAATATTTGACATAGTACTCATCAATCTTATCGTGCAGCTTTAATTGCTACTTTCATATCTTGAACTGCTTGCGTAAGTCCTTTAAAAACAGCATCGGCAATCAGAGCATGTCCAATATTCAATTCGTGTATTTGAGGAATTGCTGCAATAGGAGCAACATTGTCAAGATTGAGTCCATGTCCAGCATTTACAACTAAGCCTTTAGCAGCAGCGTATTCTGCTCCACGGATAATACGTTGTAACTCTACCTGCTGTGCTTCTTCTGTTTCAGCATCTGCATAAGCACCTGTATGAATCTCAATAGTTGGCGCACCACAGGCAATTGCAGCATCAATTTGTTCAATATCAGCATCGATAAATAACGATACATCACATCCAATCGCTGCTAATTCCTGTGTAGCAGACTTAACAGCCTCAAAATTACCAACAACATCTAAGCCACCTTCGGTCGTGACTTCTTGACGCTTTTCAGGCACAAAACACACGTGATGCGGCTTTATTTCTTTAGCAAATGCCACCATCTCATCTGTCACTGCCATTTCAAGGTTCATGCGTGTTTTAAGTACAGGGCGCATGCGACGGACATCATCATCATGAATATGACGACGATCCTCACGTAAATGTAATGTAATGCCTTCAGCCCCTGCCTCTTCACAAATTAGTGCTGCCTGTACTGGATCCGGGTAGCGTGTGCCTCGAGCCTGTCTTAGAGTTGCAACATGATCAATGTTCACACCAAGCAATGCAGCCATAACATTTTCCTAATTTGATTTTGATTGAGCGTTTTGAATCCACAATTGACGACTTTTTAGTGGGCGATCACCCAATAATGAAGTAATCATTTGACGATATAATTTATTCAGTAATTGTAACTGTTCAGCGTTGAAATCTGTACCATTTTCATAATTTAACATGCTTCGAATTTGCTCACCTGTCAGTGTAGCGGCACTTGAATACTGAACTGGTATGAAGCCTTCGTTTAATTGAAATTGATATTTTTGTGAAGTTAAAATTTCATTTTGGTGTGCGTCTATCGAGTAATCAATCGCATAACCAAGCTCTTCTAGAAGTACATATTCAAATTGACGAAGAATTTGCTTCAAGAATTCGTTAGGATTTGAATGTTGAGCTAATTTTTGTAAACTTTCTAATGTCTTGTGGTACTGTGCAAAAGTATCTGGCATTACCTCTTCTAATGGGCATAATCTCAATAAGATTTCATTTAAATAAAATCCTGAAAAGAATGCATCACCATGAAAAAAAATGGGATGATTAACAATTTCTAATTTTGTGAAATTTTTTAATTCAGACTTTCCTGTCGCTTGAAGTGCGATAGGCTGATACTGCGGTGGTGGAGGTTGTCTTAGTATGCCGTCAACTCGTCCATACTCTTCAGTGAATAAATGGACAATATGACTCCGCTCTCGATACTTTCGATGATGGATTAAGTATCCATGCAAAAGTTCATTTCGCATCGACTAATCTTATTATTTATCTTTCTTTAGTTCTTCTTCTTCATCATCATTACCATCGGGAATAACGGCCCCAACTACTGCTGCAGTACCTTTGACGACTCCTTTGGTGGTTTTATACGCAACTTTTACAGGAACTGTGACAACTTTATGAATGCAACCTTGTAAAACCAAAGCACATACAATTATCGCAACCATCTTCATCATCATCAGCTCCTATAACCGTTTAATCCTTAGATATCACTATACCCTAGGCTTTTTAATGCACGCTCATCATCAGACCAACCGCCTTTGACTTTAACCCAAAGGGTGAGCATGATCTTTTCTTCGAACATTTTTTCCATATCAGCACGAGCATCCATACCAATTTTTTTCAACTTTGATCCTTTTTCACCGATGACAATGGCTTTTTGCCCAGGGCGATCAACAAAAATCGTAGCATCAATATAGGTACAAGCAGGCTTCATACGACCAGTTTTCTCATTTAAAGTCGCTTCTTCTGTTTTAAACGATTCAATTTGAACCGTTAAATCATATGGAAGCTCTTCACCCAGTTGACGCATGATTTTTTCACGAATAATTTCAGAAGCTAAGAAGCGTTCAGAACGATCTGTGAGTTGATCTAGTGCATACAATGGTGGTTGAAACGGTAAGTATTTTTCGATCGTATCTCGAAGATGATCAAGGTTAGCGCCACGCAATGCCGATACCGGAACGATCTCAGCAAAATTCATTAATTTAGTACGTTCTTGAATTAGTGGTAATGCCTGGTTTTTATTCTCAAATGTGTCCAATTTATTAATGACCAAGATGACAGGCATTTCGGCATTTTTGAGCTTCTCAAGGACTAATTCATCATTTTGAGTCCATTTGTCAGCGTCTACAACAAACAGTACAAGATTTACATCACGCAAGGCTGAATGAGCTGCACGATTCATCATTTTATTGATAGCACGGACTTCTTTCTTATGCATTCCAGGGGTGTCAACAAATACTGCCTGAGATTTCTCACGCGTATCAATACCCACAATCTTGTGTCGAGTTGTTTGAGGCTTACGAGACGTAATCGAAAGCTTCTGACCCAAAATATGGTTCATTAATGTAGATTTACCTACATTCGGACGACCTACAATTGCTACAAAGCCACTTTTGTAGTCTGAGGGAATTGTAGTTCCTTGAGAACTAAAAAATTGATTGATTAAATCATTGCCGCTGTCTTGCGACTCGTGATCAGCATCGATGTGATCGGAATGAGTAGTCATGAAGACTTTTGCTCCAAAAATTTTAAAATTTCCGCCGCTACTGCTTGCTCAGCAAAACGACGACTTGAACCCTCACCCATACATTTTGGCAAGCCTTCAACCATACATTCCACTTTAAAATGTTGGTTTGGTGCATCACCCTGAATATCAACAACCTCATACACTGGGAGAGGTTTTTTACGAGCTTGAAGATACTCTTGTAAACGGGACTTAGGATCTTTCAATTGATCTGTTGGTTCAATATGATCTAAATAAGGTTCATACCATTTCAACACAATTGATTCTAACAACTTTAAATCTTGGCTATCAGTATAGATTGCACCAATAATCGCTTCGACTGTGTCAGCGAGTATCGACTCTCTATGATGACCACCAGATTTTAATTCACCAGTACTGAGTATTAAACTCTGACTAAGTTTCAAATCTGTTGCAATTTTGCCTAACGCTTCTTGTCGAACCAAAGTAGCTCGCATACGTGTCAGACGACCTTCGTTTTCATGTGGATAAGCATGATAAAGGTAATTGGCAATAATCATACCTAACAATGAATCGCCTAGAAACTCTAGGCGTTCATAGTTATGTTTATGGCTAACCGATCGGTGTGTCAACGCAAGTTGAAGTAATTCAATTTTCTTAAACTGATAACCGATGCGACTCAGTAAGCGAGAATCACTTACTTTGAACTGACCTTTGATCAAAACTTTTCTCGAATGTGAGGACTAAATCAATATTAAATAAGAATGGCTTTCTTACTTCATATTTCTTTGTCACTTGTAAACCTTGTTTAGATTTGACAGTCGCAATATCTTTGAACTCAATGTCACGGATATTGTTCATGCTAAACTTCTGCCCCATTGTTGAAGCAAACTGTTGTGGTGTTGTCGCCTTTGAGCTGATTGCAACTTGTTCTTCAATCAATTGATTGATTAGTCGGTCATCCCAATAAGGCTGCCACAATGTTACGAGCACTTTAAGTCCAAATGCCGCAACAATTACCCCTAATAAAATCGCTGTATACGATGCACCACGTTGAGTGTTACGCATTTTTTATTATCCATATATTTAAAGATTACTGAATTTGACCATTACGACTGAATGATGGCAATTTCAAACCAGCTTCTTTATGCATCCATACATAAATTGCTTGTCCTGTTAAATTTGCCTCAGGTACGAATCCCCAGATTCGACTATCAGCACTCTGATCACGGTTGTCACCCATGGCAAAGTAATATCCTTTCGGAACAGTTACTTCCCAGCTTTGACCATTTGTTCTCACAAAGCGATCATTCGCAGTGGCAACATAAGGAAGATCTTGTTTGGTTTGTGCATAATTGAAATGCGCAATAATCGGGTTTTGACCTTCCAAATTACGAACCAAATACTTATGATCACCTAAAGTTTCATAATGATAAATTGAATTTGGCGTGTCTGAAACATCTTTTTCACGATTAAATTCAGCCGATTCCGTTACAACTTTTTCACCATTGATGGTTAATTGATTATTCTCAAAAACGATATGATCACCAGGTAAACCAATAATACGCTTAATATAGCTAATTGATGGGTTTGGTGGATATCTAAATACCGCCACATCACCACGTTCAGGCTCATTGACATTCAACACTTTGGTGTTGCTAATCGGTAAACGAACACCATATTGATATTTGTTCACCAAGATATAATCACCCGTTTCCAATGCCGGAACCATGGATTCAGATGGAATATTATAAGGTTCAAAGAAGAATGAACGCAGCACTAACACAACTGCAAGTACAGGCCAAAAATCATATGCCCATGTAATAATGAAATTTTCATTCCCTTTTCCTTTGGTTGCTCTTTGTTTGAGCACCAATTTATCCAGCAACCACAATCCAAAAAAGATTAGGGTTGCAGGTACGAGAATGAGGTTAAAATCAAAATCCATGGGATATTCCTTGTTGTTATCGCTCTACTTTTAACACAGCTAAGAACGCTTCTTGTGGGATTTCTACACTACCCACCTGCTTCATACGTTTCTTACCTTCTTTCTGTTTAGCGAGAAGTTTCTTCTTACGTGAAACGTCACCACCATAACATTTTGCCAATACGTTCTTACGCATTGCTTTTACTGTTGAGCGCGCGATAATTTGAGCACCAATCGCAGCTTGAATTGCCACATCAAACATTTGGCGCGGAATCAAATCTTTCATTTTTTCTACAAGTGCAATACCACGATGTCGCGCATCTTGACGGTGACAAATCATTGCCAATGCATCGACTTTTTCACCATTGATCAAGACATCTACTTTTACAAGAGAAGAAGACTCAAAACGGACGAAGTTGTAATCTAATGATGCAAAACCACGTGAACATGATTTCAATTTATCGAAGAAATCCATCACGACTTCAGCCATTGGTATCTCAAATGTAATGGCTACTTGGTTTGCCATAAACTTCATATCTTTTTGAACACCGCGTCGTTCAACACACAACGTCATTACATTACCAAGATATTCTTGTGGCACAAGGATATTACATTCTGCGATCGGTTCACGAAGATCTTCTACAGTAGATCCATCTGGCATTTTTGATGGACTGTCGATATAAACTGTCTCACCACTCTTCATGACAGCTTCGTAAATTACAGTCGGTGCCGATGAAATCAGGTCTAGATCATATTCACGCTCTAAACGCTCTTGAACAATCTCCATGTGCAGCATACCCAAGAAACCGCAACGGAAACCAAATCCTAATGCATCTGAACTTTCAGGTTCAAAGAATAATGCTGAATCGTTAATTTGCAGTTTTTGTAATGCTTCACGGAAAGGTTCAAATTCACTCGAATCAATTGGGAATAAACCAGCATATACCTGTGGTTTAACTTTTTTGAATCCAGGTAAAGTTTCTACTTCTGGCGTTGTAGCAAGTGTAATCGTATCTCCAACTGGCGCACCAAAAATATCCTTGATACCAGCAATCACAAAGCCAACTTCACCTGCTTCTAAAATATCAGTTTCTGTATGTTTAGGATTAAAAATACCGACAGAGGTAATGATGTGCGTTTGACCTGTTGATTTCATCAACATTTTATCACCTTTACGCACCCGACCTTGCTTAATACGAACTAAGGATACAACACCTAAATAGTTGTCAAACCATGAGTCAATAATTAAAGCTTGAAGCGGCGCTTCACGATCACCCGTCGGAGCAGGAATGGTATTCACAAGTGTTTCTAAAACACCTTCGATTCCTAATCCAGTTTTAGCTGAACACGTAGGTGCTTCAGTTGCTTCAATTCCGATAATGTCTTCAATTTCTTGAATAACACGCTCTGGTTCAGCTTGAGGTAAATCAATTTTATTAAGTACTGGAAGAACCTCAAGACCTTGCTCAATAGCTGTATAACAGTTTGCAACTGACTGAGCTTCAACACCCTGAGCTGCGTCAACAACTAAAAGTGCACCTTCACAAGCAGCAAGCGAGCGCGAAACCTCATATGAGAAGTCAACGTGCCCAGGTGTATCAATAAAGTTCAGTTGATATTCTTCGCCATTAGGGTGTGTATAATAAAGCGTCACAGATGCAGCTTTAATGGTAATCCCGCGCTCACGCTCAAGCTCCATTGAGTCTAGAACTTGCGCTTGCATTTCGCGATCTTGCAAACCACCACAGGTCTGAATAAAACGGTCAGCTAAAGTTGACTTCCCGTGATCAATGTGAGCAATGATCGAAAAGTTACGTATATTTTTGATATTTACGGATTTTTTAGCTTGCGCCATGGGTTACCTTGAACAATAAATTGCGCTATGCATGAAATAAAAACTACATAGCAAAAGCTGTTTAACAAATTGCGGACGATTATAGCAGATGGATTTTTCAAAGTATTCATAATAATGAACACCATGTGGTGAAATATTTAATTCGTCCGACTCAAGCAATTCTTTAGTTAGCGGGTAAAGAATAATCTTGAGTGAAATCCAAAGGATTTAATACCTCAGAAATAGGCTGATAAGCTTGAGTAAATGTTGGCGATAATCGTTTAGGTCTGCCTGTCGCAATCTCTACACAGGCCCATTTGGTATTTCCCACAAATAATAATGATTGGTCTGAAGGTCTAAAAAAAGCGTACTGACGGAATGAATACATCGCATTCAAATCATTAAGCCAAGTTCTTAAAATAATTTCATCATTTTCAAAACACGCCTTTCTGTAATTCATGTGATGCTCAACAGCAACCATGGCATGTTTGAGTTCTAGATATTGCTCAACCCCCAAACCCAGTTGTTGAATATGTGCTGTTGCAACATCTTGCATCCATTTTACATACACCACATTATTCACATGACCTAAAATATCAATGTCTTGTGCTGTTGCTTTTATTTTAAGGTCAAAGATTGTACTCACTGTATTCCCTTGTATTGCGTATTCATCATCAACATTCGAAAAGAGTTTAATATAATTTTAGGGTTAAATAAAAAAGACCTTGCTGTCGCAAGGCCTTTTATTCAATTTATGTTTATTTGATTCTTAATCCGATCATGGCATTTCGCCCTTCACGGATGATACCCACTCGTGCAACTGTATTCGTTTTAAGATTAGCCACCGCTTCCACAAAATCTTGTGTTGTACTTACATTCTTACCATTAATCGAGGTGATCACATCACCAGCCATAATACGAGATTGTGCCGCCAAACCTCCGCGTACAACCTCTTGAATGTAGACACCACCTTTAACACCAAGGCGTGTTTTTTCAACAGGTGCAAGTTCGCGTATCGCAACACCTAATGTAGGTCCGCGTTTTTTAGCTTCACTTACATTTTGCGCTTGTGCAGGTGTTTCATCTGGTGCTGATGCAAGTGTTGCTGAAATCGTACGTACACGTTCATCGCGCAAGATTTCTAACTGAATTTTTTGATTTGGCTGTGTTCTATTTAAGTAATTTAATAGCTCACTCGTTCTTGAAATTGCAGTTCCGTTGAATTTCAAAATAATATCATTTTGCTTTAAGCCAGCGCGCTCTGCTGGGGAATTTGGCGCAATTTCTGTGATTAAAGCACCTTCAGGTTTCGGTAACTTATAAGCTTCTGCAAGGTTACGATCAATCTCTTGTAAATGAACACCAAGATATGAGCGACTGACTTTACCATTTTTCTTTAATTGATCCGCCACATCCATGGCTACATCGATTGGAATGGAGAAAGACAATCCCATATATCCGCCAGTACCACTGAAAATACGAGAGTTCACACCAATCACTTGACCTTGTTGATTAAACAATGGCCCGCCAGAGTTACCAGGGTTTAGTGCGACATCAGTTTGAATAAACGGAACTGATGTTTCACCCAACATATTTCTTGATTTGGCACTGACAATCCCCGCAGATGCCGAGTATTCAAAACCAAACGGTGAGCCAATGGCAAGAACAGGTTCTCCAACTCTTAATTGGTCGATATTCCCAGTCGAAAGTGCTGGGTAATTCGTACCTTCAACTTTCAGTAATGCCACATCAGTACGTTCATCACTACCAATAACTTTGGCATCAATCTCGCGACGATCATTTAACATGATGGTGATTTGTGAAGCATTTTCTACAACATGATGATTGGTAATCAGGTAACCATCACGGCTAATAAAAAATGCACTTCCAAAACCCGTTTTCTCTTGAGGAGCTTGGCGCTGCGGAATAATAATTTGATTGCCGAAGAATCGTTTCAGTAGTTCAGGTACTTGTTGTTGAAGAATTTCTTCTTGTGTCATTTTCTTAACAACATTCACGCTGACGACACCCGGACTTACTCGCTCTACAAGATTTGAAAAGTCAACAGTAGCCGCCGCTTGAGTTTGCACTGCCGCAGTAAAGACTGCAGCAAAAAGTCCTGATGCTATAACGCGATTTTTCATGTTAAGTGAACTCTCATTTATGATTCTTGGATAAAATAATTTTTAGCACAATCAAAATTCGCTGTGCGTAAATAAATGTTTCTATATTAATAGAAAACAATACTTTACTTAAAATATGATTAAAAACTAATAGTTCAAGTGCATAAAAAAAAAATTGATCAATCAAACTCTTGAATTTTGCTTTGAAAAAGAGCCATATTAACGCACTTTTAAAATTCAGTTTGCGAATGGAAATGCCGAAAAATACAAGTACACATCAATTTGATGTGATTATTGTGGGCAGTGGCGGTGCGGGTTTAAGTCTAGCACTCTCATTACCTGATCATTTTAATATCGCAGTGTTAGCAAAATCTCATTTGAAAGATGCCAGCACGTATTATGCACAAGGAGGCGTTGCAGCTGTTCTTGATGAGGCTGATTCTATTCAACAACATATTGATGACACGCTCATTGCAGGTGCTTATCTCTGTGAAAAACAAGCTGTTCAACACACGGTTGAAGGAGGAAAACCCTCTGTTGATTTTTTACTGAAACAAGGTGTTAAATTCACACTAGATGATGAAGATAACTTACATCTCACACGTGAAGGTGGGCATTCTCAGCGCCGCATTATTCATTCCGCAGATGCAACAGGGAAAGCAATTTCAACCACTTTAGTTGAACGGGCACAAGAAAAAAACAATATTCACATCTTTGAAAATTACATTGCGATTGACCTCATTACAGCGCATAAGCTGGGGCATTTGAATCAGGAAAATCGTGCTTTGGGCTTATATGCTTTAGATGAGCAAACCGAGCAAGTGCATACTTTCTTAGCACCATTTACTGCACTGGCATGTGGCGGTGCCATGAAAGCATATTTATATACCTCTAACCCTGATATCGCTACAGGCGATGGTATTGCAATGGCATATCGTGCTGGATGCCGCGTCGCCAATATGGAATTTAATCAATTCCACCCAACCTGTTTATATCATCCTCAAGCACGTTCCTTCTTAATTACTGAAGCAATGCGTGGTGAAGGCGCTTATCTTCGTTTACCTGACGGCGAACGCTTCATGCTTCGTTTCGATGAACGTGCAGAGTTAGCACCACGTGATATTGTAGCTCGAGCTATCGACTACGAAATTAAAAGATTGGGTATACGACATGTATGGCTAGATATTACCCACAAAACCCCTGAGTTCATTAAAGAGCACTTCCCCACGTTGTATGCTCGTCTACTCGAGCTGGGTATTGATATTACCAAAGATATGATCCCAGTTGTGCCAGCAGCGCACTACACCTGTGGTGGTGTCGTAGTCGATGAACATAGTCAAACGGACATTCAAGGTCTATATGCGATTGGTGAGACGTCTTATACAGGTTTACACGGCGCTAACCGTATGGCAAGTAACTCACTTTTAGAATGTTTTGTATATGGCATGAGTGCAGCAAAGCATATTCAAGATCAACATCAAAATATTATAGATCACTATGAAGTCCCTGAATGGGATGCTTCTCAAGTCATGAATCCTGATGAAGACGTTGTCATTTTACAAAACTGGGATGAGTTACGTCAGACCATGTGGAACTATGTAGGTATTGTACGAACGACCAAACGTTTAGAACGTGCATTACACCGCGTTGAAATGCTGAAACATGAAATTACCGAATATTATCAAGATTATTATGTCAGTAAAAATCTAATTGAGCTTCGTAACCTTGTGCTCGTTTCTGAAATGATTATTCGTTGTGCGATGCAAAGAAAAGAATCACGCGGATTACATTACACTTTGGACTATCCTGAGCCTTCGCAAGAATTACGAAAAACCGTACTCACCCCACCAAATTTTGAAGTGGAAACACCTTTAGTTGAGGTTTAAGTTCAAAATAAAAAAAGCGAGTTCATACTCGCTTTTTTATGCCCTTTTGGGAGGAATTGAGTAAGTTCCAGTAACGTGAGCTATCGGCTCATCATTCCCAACAGAGTACAAGTAAACCTCTCCGACAACTAGAGTTTTGCCAACTTTCATTAATTTACAAACACCTTTGATGTCACAACCACCTTTCGGTTTTTTAAGAAAGTTTATATTCATATTGGTCGTCACTGTAAGACCTACAATACCAATTTCTCCCAGTATTGCGATATACAATCCATAATCGGCTGCTGTCATCATGGTCGGACCTGAAACTGTCCCTCCAGGTCTTAAATCATTTTCATCAACATGATAAATGACTGTTGCACCACGTGGCTCTACTGACACTATTTCACATTTTTGGAGACTTTGTGGAAATTCGGTTTGTAGGAATTTGAATATTTCTTCTTTATTACTGATCATATTGAGTCTAATCGTTTTTCCATAAACAATGACTCAATATAAATCAAATTTGCTTTTTTAATTAGCATTTATGCTCAGCTTTCCATGAACTAATTCGTTCAATTGCATCATTAAATACTTGCTCAGGACTTCGTGTTGCATCAATACGCTTAACACGATTGGGTTCTAACTGATGTAATTCAGCAAATCCTGCGCGTACTTTTTCAAAAAAAGCTGCTTTTTCTTGTTCAAACCGATCCAATGCTCCACGCGCACGCGCTCGTTGCATTCCGAGTTCAGTCGGAGCATCCAACCAAAATGTCAGGTCAGGCATTTTTAGAACAAAGTTTTGGTTTAAAAGCGCTAATTTTTCACGGCTTAACCCACGACCTGCACACTGATACGCGAAACTGCTATCACAAAAACGGTCGCATAACACGATCGAACTATTTTCAAGTGCAGGCATTATAACTTGTTGCAGATGTTGCGCTCGAGCTGCGTACATTAATAATAGTTCAGTATCATTACTCATTCTTTCTTCATGATTCACTGTCAGAAGTACGGAACGAATTTGCTCAGCGAGCGGAGTACCACCTGGTTCACGAGTTAGAACAACTTGCTTTGATTGCTCAAGGAAGTAGTCACGAATTTTATGAATCAATGTCGTTTTACCAACACCTTCTGTGCCTTCAAAGCTAATAAACACGTCTATTTTACCCCTTACTTTTTAGATCGAATCACAGCAAGATATTCTTGAACAGCGCGATTATGGTCATCTAGATTGGTACTGAATTTGTGACCTCCATTTCCAGTCGCCACAAAATAAATATAGTCAGAATGATCTGGATGCATTGCCGCTTCGATCGCTTTATCACTTGGTAATGCGATCGGTGTTGGTGGCAATCCGTAATTCGTATAAGTGTTATATGGTGTTGGCGTTCTTAAATCTTTACGGGTAATGTTACCCGTATATTTATCGCCCATACCGTAAATGACGGTTGGATCAGTTTGTAAACGCATACCAATTTTTAATCGACGAACGAATACGCCCGAGACTTTATCTAACTCATAATCAACATTGGTTTCTTTCTCAATAATTGATGCCATGATGAGCGCTTCATATTTATTTTTATACGGCAAATCAGAAGCTCGATTTTCCCAGGCTTTATCTAGCGCCTTCATCTGGTGTTGATACAAATCAGTTAAAATTTTACGATCTGTTTCACCCTTTGCAAAAAAATAAGTATTTGGCGCAAACAATCCTTCTGGATGTGAAAATGGAATATTCAATTCCTTTAATATTTCTGCATCGCTCAAATGAACCAGCTCTTTCGTCACCAATTCATCATTCTTAAGTGCATTTTTTAACTGCTTAAATGTTGTACCCTCAATGACCAAAATTCGATTCAATTGTGCATTTTCAGAATTCGAAATCATGTCTAGAACTTGACGGACACTCATTCCCTCTTTAACTTCATAAACTCCAGCTTTCATGCTGTCATGAATCATCAATCGTTGATAAATCTTTAAAATAATGGGAAATGAAACTTGTTTATTTTGAGCTAAACGATCAATAAATTGTGAGTAAGTATCACCATGATTAATCGCGAGCATTTGCTTTTTACCCTCTACAGGATAATCCTTCCATAGACTTGCAGATAGAATCATGGTTGCAAGCAACATTAGGCCTGCAATAATGAGTAAAAGCGCTTTAGGTTTAAAGGATGTCTTGCTGTTCTTTTTCTTTGTTGATTTCTGAGGAGAGGACATAAGCTTTAAATCTGATTAAGTTGAAGGTGGTGAAAAAGATCAATACACGCTTGTGTATCTAATCGACGATCATCAAGGCAAGAGGCGATTTTCATTGGGTGGAGCGCATTACAATAAAATACACTTTGAATGTGAAGAAGTTCATTCAAATCAATTACTCTTTTTTGGAACGTTATACAATAATGATTCATACGCTCCAAAATTTCAGCACGCATCACCCCATGAACGCCATTATAACGAAGTTCAGGACAAATCCACGTATCATTCAATCGTATAAAGCAGTTACTGCTGATTCCTTCAACAATATAGCCTTGAACATCTATAACTAAAGCTTCTTGAAAACCCTTCTCATCGGCTTCCTGCTTTAGTAACACTTGTTCTAACCGATTCAGTGATTTAATTCCCACCAATTGTGGCATGGTTAAACCCATTACTCGCTCAAGTAAACCACTCTCAATGACTTCATAGTGATGATCAGTCACGTTTTGCGGATAATAATACAACCAAAGATCTGCTGAATGATGAGGTAAACTGTATCCTCGTTGCCCCTCGCCTCGACTCAGTACAATTTTAATCGTCCCGTTTAATTGCTCATATTCTTGCTGTAAATACTGGATAGACTCAGCAATATAGTCAAGATTAGCTTGAAGTGACAATCGCTCAATGGCGGTATTCAATCTTTTTAAATGACGTTCAAATAATTCAATTTTATTATTTCGAATTCTTGCCGTGGTAAAACAGCCATCCCCATAATGGAAGCCACGATCCAAAATAGTTATTGCATCCATTGGCTTGGCATTTTTTAAACAGATCATTTCAAGCAACCTCATTCCTTTCTCATAGTGTAAAAAGTCACTCACAAAATGAATAGCTGTTTTGATCATAACTTTTTCATTTCTTCTTATTTTTTTATTTTAAAAAATTTCCCTATGCTCAAATCATCAAAAAACGACAAACACATAGGAATAATGATGCGTTCTTTTAAAATTGGGGTCTTTGCAGCTTTACTTTCAGTCACTTCTGTTTCCACACTCGCAAAAGATTTTTTAAATGTTTCATATGATCCAACTCGCGAACTTTATTACAACTTTAATAAAGAGTTTGGAGCATATTGGAAAAAGCAGACTGGTCAAGATTTGAATTTTAAACAATCTCATGGTGAATCTGGTAAACAAGCCCGTGCGGTCATTGATGGCCTAGATGCAGATGTCGTGACTCTCGCACTCGCAGCAGATATTGATGCGATTGCTGAAAAAACCAATTTATTACCAAAAGACTGGCAGAAAAAATTCCCACAGAACTCTACACCCTATACCTCAACCATCGTGTTTTTAGTCAAAAAAGGCAATCCCAAAGGGATCAAAGACTGGGGAGACTTGATTAAAAAAGATGTTGGAATTATTACGCCAAACCCTAAGACGTCAGGTGGTGCGCGTTGGAATTACTTAGCAGCATGGGCTTGGGCAAAACACCAACCCGGCGGTAACGATGCTAAAGCACAAGAATTTGTACGACAAATTTATAAAAATACTAAAGTGCTAGACTCTGGTGCACGTGGTGCAACAACAACTTTTGCAGAGCGTGGCATTGGAGATGTACTCCTGGCTTGGGAGAATGAAGCACATTTAGCTCTTCGTGAACAACCTGGAAAATTTGAAATCATTACACCAACACTTTCCATTCTTGCTGAGCCCCCTGCAGCAATTGTTGAGAAAAATGCGCAAAAAGATGGCAACCTCAATGTCGCAAAAGCTTATTTGAATTATCTGTATTCTCCAGCTGGTCAAACCATTGCTGCCAAAAACTTTTATCGACCACGAAATGCAACGGTACTTTCAAAATATCAATCCGTGTTTAAACCTTTGAAATTAGTCACGATTGATAAAGAGTTTGGAGGTTGGACAAAAGTCCAAAAACAACATTTTGATAATGGCGGGATATTCGATCAAATTGTCAAAGCAAACAGTAATAAATAAAATTAAGATTTAAGCTTTAACTTATGACGTACCGATCATATTCATGATCGGTATTTTTTTAACAATACATCTAAATCTTTTTTTTTCATATAAAATTCATTTTTAATTATTTTTTATGCATAAAGGTTAGATTTATTCTAGTGCCATGTAACAGAATATTTTCTTTTGAGGTTGCCATGCGCTTTTCAGCTAAATTAAAACTTGGGGTTCTCGCAGCTTTTGTTTCGGCTGCTTCGCTTAGCGCTTCCGCTAAAGATTTATTAAACGTCTCTTACGATCCTACTCGTGAACTCTACGTAGAAGTAAATAAAGAATTTGGTGCGTATTGGAAATCTCGGACTGGGCAAAACGTCAACTTTCGTCAGTCACATGGCGGTTCAGGTAAACAAGCGCGTGCAGTCATTGATGGTTTAAATGCAGATGTCGTGACTCTCGCACTCGCAGCTGACATTGATGCGATTGCTGAAAGAACCAATTTATTACCAAAAGATTGGCAGAAAAAATTCCCTCATAATTCCACACCCTACACTTCCACAATCGTTTTCCTCGTCAAAAAAGGAAATCCAAAAAATATTAAAGACTGGGGTGATTTAGTAAAACCGGGTGTGGAAATTATTACACCAAACCCTAAGACGTCAGGTGGCGCACGTTGGAATTATTTAGCGGCTTGGGCATGGGCTAAACACCAACCAGGTGGAAATGACGCCAAAGCACAACAATTTGTTCAACAAATTTATAAACAAACCAAGGTCTTAGATTCTGGCGCTCGTGGCTCAACTACAACTTTTGCTGAACGCGGTATTGGCGATGTTTTGCTTGCTTGGGAAAATGAAGCTCATTTAGCACTGCGTGAACAACCAGGTAAATTTGAAATTGTGACGCCAACACTTTCTATACTTGCTGAACCACCTGTAGCGATCGTTGAAAAAAATGCAGAAAAATCAGGCAATAAATATTTGGCGCAAGGTTATTTGAATTTCCTTTACTCGCCTAAAGGACAACATATTGCCGCAAAGAATTTCTATCGTCCGCGTAATCAAACTGTATTAAAACAATATTCATCAACATTTAAGCCACTGAAATTGGTCACAATTGATCAAGAGTTTGGTGGCTGGGCGAAAGTACAAAAAGCTCATTTTGAGAATAATGGTATTTTTGACCAAATTACCAAAGCAAATAACACAAAAAAATAACCAATGGAGCATGACATGATACATACACTCATTGTACCCGGCGTCGGCGGAAGTGATGAAAATCATTGGCAATCATGGTTGCAACGTCAAGTCATGCCATGCTCACGTGTTCAACTAGATGATTGGAACTTTCCTTTACTCTCAGATTGGATCCATCGTTTTGTAGAAAAAATTTCGCAGATAGATGCACCCGTACAGATTGTTGCACATAGTTTTGGCTGTTTAACGTCTGTCGCTGCTCTGCATCAGCACCCAGAAATAGCACAGAAAGTTAAACAACTGGTTTTAGTTGCACCAGCCAATCCAAGTCGTTTTGGTGAGAATGGTTTTGCTCGTTTGAGTTTGACTGATTATAGTTTTTACTTTCATCAAATTAAGATTAGCGTTCCCACAAAAATGCTCATCAGTGAAAATGATCCGTGGTTAGGTTTTGAGGATGCAAAAAAACTAGCAAAATCATGGGGTGTAAAACCGATTAACTTAGGTCAAGTTGGTCATATTAATGTTGATTCAGGATTTGGACCATTTCCAGAGATCTTCGATTTTTTGATTCATGATAAGCTGTCGAACTATATCAATAGTATTGATAATGGCAAGTTGTATTACAAATTTGCAATTTAAAGTTCGCCACTTATTCTTGATAAATTTTTTAATTCAATTGCTTATTGATTTCGGTAAGCTTTTTCTCTCATTTGAGGAGTAGTCATGTCGCAGCGATCCCGAGTGCTGCCAGGATTTGGTCTATCTCTAGGCTTTACCCTAGCGTATTTATCTTTAATTGTGCTCATACCCTTGTCGGCTGTTTTTATTAAGTCTTTAGGTATTGGCTGGGAAGGTTTATGGGAGATTTTAAGTTCTGAGCGTATCTTAAAATCATTACAACTAAGTTTCAGTGCTGCACTCATTGCTGCCTTCATTAATGTTGTATTTGGCTTATTACTCGCTTGGTGTCTCGTGCGCTATAGTTTCCCTGGTAAACGAATTGTTGATGCATTGGTTGATTTACCCTTTGCGTTACCAACAGCTGTTGCTGGGATTGCATTAACATCTTTATATGCTCCCACAGGCTGGATTGGTCAATATCTTGAACCCTTAGGAATTCAAGTCGCTTATAGCCCTATTGGGATTACATTAGCCCTGATATTTATTGGCTTACCTTTTGTGGTTCGTACAGTACAACCTGTACTAAGTGACTTAGAGACTGAACTTGAGGAAGCAGCGTCAGCATTGGGTGCAAATCGACTACAAATTGTAGCCAAAGTGATTTTACCGATTCTTTTCCCTGCATTAATCACAGGATTTGCTCTCGCATTTGCCCGTGGCGTGGGTGAATATGGTTCGGTCATCTTTATCGCAGGTAATCAACCCTTCGAAACTGAAATTGCGCCATTAATGATTATTTCTCGATTGGAAGAATATGACTATGCAGGTGCAACGACGATCGCCGTTGTCATGCTCCTTATTTCATTCGCTATCTTGTTCTTGATTAACTTGTTACAAGCATGGGCGAGTCGTCGTACAGGGAGAACTGCACAATGAGTTTGAATACAAATAGCAATGCTTTAGCGGAAAAATTGCAATCTCGTGATGCGACGCGAGAACCGACTTGGGTTCGTTATACACTCATTGTCATTGCCATGATTTTCTTCCTCAATTGCTTAATCCTGCCTTTGATTTTAGTTTTTGTTGAAGCATTCAAACAGGGTATCGGCGTTTATGCGCAAGCTTTAGTTCATCCAGATACATTGTCGGCTGTAAAGCTCACCTTACTGACAGCTACAATTGCTGTACCGCTCAACGTAGTATTTGGTGTGGCGGCAGCTTGGTCTGTTGCGAAATTTAATTTCCGTGGTAAATCCATATTGACCACGATTATTGATATGCCTTTCTCAGTATCTCCCGTAATCGCAGGTCTGATGTTGGTATTGATGTTTGGTACGCAAGGTTGGTTCGGTGGGTGGCTGATGGATAACGACATTAAGATTCTATATGCCGTTCCAGCAATTGTACTAGCAACCATCTTTATTACAGTTCCTTTTGTGGCGCGTGAGCTCATTCCACTGATGGAAGCTCAAGGTACAGAAGAAGAGGAAGCGGCAATCGTTTTAGGAGCTTCAGGCTGGCAAACTTTTTGGAAAATCACGATTCCAAATATTAAATGGGGCTTGATATACGGGGTTATTCTTTGTAACGCACGTGCAATGGGTGAATTCGGGGCAGTCTCTGTAGTATCGGGTCATATTCGTGGAGAGACCAATACATTGCCACTGCATGTAGAGATTCTCTACAACGAATATACCTTTAGTGCAGCATTTGCTGTTTCATCCCTCTTGGCTTTATTGGCGATTGTGACCTTGATTCTTAAAACATGGGTCGAAATTCGCCAAGAGAAATTAAGCAAACGTAACGAAGATTCTACAGTTTAAAGGAAGTATCCGATGAGTATTCAAGTTAAAAATATTGAAAAACACTTTGGTGCTTTCCATGCACTAAACAATATCTCCCTAGATTTTCCTGATGGCCAACTCGTAGCATTATTAGGACCTTCAGGCTGCGGTAAAACAACTCTACTTCGCATTATTGCTGGTCTTGAATCTGCCGACAGCGGTCAAGTGATCCTCGAAGGTCAAGATTCAACGAATGTTCATGTCCGTGAACGTCAAGTTGGCTTCGTATTCCAACATTATGCTTTATTCCGTCATATGACAGTATTTGACAATATTGCTTTTGGTTTACGTGTTCGTCCACGTTCTACACGCCCCTCAGAATCTGAAATAAAAAAACGGGTTACACGACTACTCGATTTAGTTCAATTAGGATTCTTAGCAGATCGTTATCCAGCACAATTGTCTGGTGGACAGCGTCAACGTATTGCACTTGCACGTGCGCTTGCAGTTGAACCTCGTGTACTACTTCTGGATGAGCCATTTGGCGCACTTGATGCAAAAGTTCGTAAAGAGTTACGTCGCTGGCTGAGAACTTTACATGATGAACTCCACATCACCTCGATTTTTGTAACCCACGATCAAGAAGAAGCGCTTGAAGTTGCAGATCAAATCATTGTAATGAATAAAGGTAATGTTGAACAAATTGGCTCACCTCGTGAAGTTTATGAAAAACCAGCAACGCCTTTTGTATTTGACTTCTTAGGTCAAGCCAATAAGTTCGAAGGTCATAATCAAGCGGGAATCGTACAGATAGGAAATGATCGCATTCAACTGCCTTTAGCTAAAGATGCCCCTGAAGGTAAAGTGATTGCCTTCATTCGACCAGATGAGTTCCAAATTCACGCTCAACCTACAGACAATGCAATTCAAGCAACGTTCTTACGTGAAGTTTGGATTGCAGGAAAAGTGGTTGCCGAACTTCAAGGTCAAGATGGCAATCTCATCGAAATTCTACTTACTCCAGATGAAGCTAAACTGCATGAATTCCGCCCAAATCAATCGGTTTGGTTAACGACTAATACATTGCACTTATTTGCACAAGAAAACGCATAAAAATGTGTAGATGGGGCTTTTATATAGCCCCATCATTTTAAAGGTAACAAAGACTATGAACTTTCAACAATTAAGAATTATTCGAGAAACCGTCAGACAAAATTTTAATTTAACGGAAGCTTCCGCTGCCCTTTACACGTCTCAATCAGGCGTAAGTAAACATATTAAAGATTTAGAAGATGAATTAGGTGTTCAACTATTTATCCGAAAAGGTAAACGCTTATTAGGGTTAACTGAACCTGGTCAAGCTTTGCTCGGTATTGTGGAGCGCATGCTGGTCGATGCAGACAATATTAAAAGATTAGCCGATGATTTTAATCGTGTAGATGAAGGTACATTAACCATCGCAACCACTCATACTCAAGCGCGATATGTATTACCACCAATCGTAAATTCATTCAAAAAATTATTTCCGAAAGTCCATTTGATTTTGCAACAAGCAAGTCCAACTGAAATCACTGAAATGTTACTTTTAGGCGATGCAGATATTGGTATTGCTACTGAGAATCTGACTACTGAAGAAAACTTAGCAAGTGTTCCTTTTTATAACTGGAAACACAGTATTATTACGCCTCAAGGTCATCCACTTACTCAAATAGCATCACGAGAGATTAGCTTAGAACATTTGGCAGAGTATCCGATTATTACCTATCACGGTGGTTTTACGGGACGTTCAAAGATTGATAAAGCCTTTGAAGACTCAGGACTTGATGTTGATTTAGTGATGTCTGCGCTTGATGCTGATGTAATCAAAACTTATGTTGAATTAGGTATGGGTGTCGGGATTGTCAACGATGTAGCATACGATACAGAACGAGATCATCGCTTAAAACAAATTGATACTGATTTATTTGGGGTAAATACCACTTGGATTGCTGTTCGTAAAGGTCATTTATTACGTGGATACGGTTACGAGTTTATTTCGCTATGTGCACCTAGTGCTGATATCAAAGCGTTAAAGCGTGTGGCTTATCCTGAAGATTAACAAGCTACAAATAATAAAGGCGCCTATAGCGCCTTTATTATTTGCATTAACTTGCATAAAAAAACGAGCCGAAGCTCGTTTTTTTAATTGGATCTTACCAGTGGAAGCTCACACCCACTTTACCAACTGGAAGCCATTCGTATTTGTCATCATTACGGATTTTATTTTCTTCAGCTCGTAAGTCAGCTGAAGCATTACCACCCGCTGCATTTACGAATGTTCCATCTTTATCCAATTGCACGTTCGGATTACCGGTATAGAACGCACCAACTTCACCAAAGACACCTATATTTTTAGTAATTTTTGGCGCAAAGCCAAAACCTACATAAGGAGCGATATCATTTTGATAATCAAGTTTACCATTTACAGAACCATTGTAAGAATAATTAGTTCCGTTTATTTCAATAGTGCCGTCAGATGAACGTTTAGTTAAATCGTATTTTGTATCGACATAACCTACACCCGCTGCCATATATAACCCTTGAGCCCAAGGATTTTCACTCGCACCCCAAGGACGAATTTCAGCGTTTAAATAAGCAACGTTATTATCCATATCTAGATCATATTTCGTACCATCAATAGACAAATCATCAGTCCAAGAAATATCACCACCGTTGTAACCTAAAGCAAGACCAACGTATGGGTTAGCAGTCCAAAGTAATGCACCACCGTAACCAGTTGTACCAACTTCAGCACGAACACCAGTAGGGATTAATTGATTAGCTTCAAATACATTACCTGTACGTACAACTTGAGTGTCCGCCATAGCGAAGCCTGAAACAGATAATGCTGTTGTAACAGCGAGTAATTTTAACACTTTCATTTTTTTCTCCTCAAAGAAATGAGTTGTTCTTTAATCATTAATGTGTTCGACTCGGAAGCATCTTAATGGAGATTTCAAAGCTGGTTAATATTCAAATTGATGCTTTTTTGTTATTTTTTGATACAATTTTGATTTAGTTGTTGTTTTATAAATAATTTGCACTTAAGTCTTTTATTAACTTTTATTAACATACTTATAAAGAATAGTCATTATTGTCGGACATTTTTTCAGGATTAATTGTAATTTTTATAATCAATTTAGTGTAAAATCTTTGAAATTTTTTTTGGAAGAGAAGATTATGTCTCAGCTTTCGTCAATCATCGAACAAGCGTTTGAAGATCGTGCAAACTTCACAGCTACAGATTGCCCTGCTGAAATTCGCCAAGCAGTCGAGGAAGCAATTGCTGGCTTAGATAATGGTTCATTACGTGTTGCTGAAAAGATTAATGGTGAATGGGTTGTTCATCAATGGTTAAAAAAAGCTGTTCTATTGTCATTCAAACTTAATGATAATAAACCAATCGAATCATGCGATCTCCAATTCTATGACAAAGTAGACACTAAATTTACAGGTTGGACTGAAGAGCAATTTAAAGCAGCTGGTGTACGTGTTGTACCGCCTGCAGTTGCACGCAAAGGTTCTTATCAAGCTAAGAATGTTGTACTTATGCCATCTTATGTCAACATTGGTGCTTATGTTGATGAAGGTACAATGGTTGATACATGGGCGACTGTAGGTTCATGTGCGCAAATTGGTAAAAATGTTCACCTTTCTGGTGGTGTTGGGATTGGCGGTGTACTTGAGCCTCTTCAAGCGAACCCTACGATCATTGAAGACAATTGTTTTATCGGTGCACGTTCTGAAATCGTTGAAGGTGTAATCGTTGAAGAAGGCTCAGTGATTTCAATGGGTGTTTACATTGGTCAATCAACTAAGATTTATGACCGTGAAACAGGTGAAATTCACTACGGTCGTGTTCCAGCAGGTTCAGTGGTAGTTTCTGGTAGCCTTCCTTCTAAATGCGGTAAATACAGCTTGTATGCTGCAATCATTGTGAAAAAAGTCGATGCTCAGACTCGTGCTAAAACAAGTTTGAACGACTTATTACGCGCTGACTAATTTTTTTATACTTTATAGTATTTGGAGTTACACTCCACATCTCTACGGTTAGTAATAATCGTAGAGATTTTTCTTTTATATAATCTCTATTTTAGTTTGGTTTTGTCGATATGAGTAATTTGCGATCTTCCGCTATTCCTGTTTCTGATCCGTCTGCGGGGTTACGTATTACGGAGATCTTCTATTCATTACAAGGTGAAGCCAACACTTCAGGCTTACCTACAGTGTTTATACGCTTAACAGGTTGTCCACTGCGTTGTACTTATTGTGATACCACCTACTCTTTTGAAGGCGGTGAACGTCAGTCTTTAGAGGATATTATCCAGACCACGCTTGATTTTAAAACACCTTATATTTGTGTTACTGGTGGTGAACCATTAGCCCAACCCAATGCATTACCGCTCATGGAGCGTCTAGCAGATTTAGGCTGTGAAGTTTCACTTGAAACGAGTGGAGCGCTAGATGTTTCAAAAGTGGATCGTAGAGTTTCTAAAGTCTTAGATTTAAAAACACCAACTTCAGGTGAAGACTCACGTAATTTAATGAGTAATTTAGACCATTTAACTCAACATGATCAGATTAAATTTGTCATATGCAATCGTGAAGATTATGAATGGTCTAAACAACAAGTGAATCAATATGAATTGCACAAGCGTGTAAGTACCGTTTGGTTCTCACCTGCGTTTGCTGTAGAAAAAGGTGCTGCAAAGTTACCGCAACTTGCGCGTGATTTAGCACAATGGATCTTAGAGGATCACTTACCAGTTCGTTTCCAGCTTCAATTACATAAGTTGCTCTGGAATGACGAAACAGGTCGTTAAAACGTAAAAAAATAGCTCAAATTAAAACAGTACAGCACTTTTCTGTACTGTTGTTTGAGACAAAATGATCTTTTAGTGTGCTGACACTTTAATGGTCGTGCCATTCAAATTAATCCCTTTCATTGAAATATCCCCAATCTTATTATTTATTGTTGATGCATCCCCAACGCCTACCCCCCATAACATGGCATTAAAACCATTTTGATCTCCAAGACGATTTATTTTGAGTTCCAGTCCATCTGTACGTATCGAACCTGCAACATCGAAATCAAGATTATTGATGCCGAAACGCCCTGGTTGAGTATTTTTTAAATTAATAAATTCTATTCCGAATGCGCCACCACCATCATGATCGTGGACTTTGAAGCCCTCTAAACGTAAGCCGTCTTTAAATATTCCATTCAGTTTTAAAAGACTGCCTTGAGGTGCTGAACCGAGCTGAATATTGGTAGAGAGATTGGATACATAAAATTTCATATTATCCATTATTTTAACGGGGTCACTATAGCCTCGTCCTGTTGGACTAACTTGACCCGATTTACCCACCCAAATATCACCGGTATTAATAATAATATCTTCAGGAACAAATACACCTAAATTCAGAAAAGGGCCTGTAGTACTACTCCCTCCTTGAGCATCGATTTTTAAGGTAATACTAATATCTGCCGAACCAGAAGAAAGTGATAATGGATTCTTACTACGACCATTCGCTGTACCGAAAATTAAGGCACCTGCTTTTGTGTTTCCTTCGTTGTAATCTGGCCCGAATCCACTGTTATCGTGCCAAATCAAATCAGCTTGAATGGGTCCACCTGGTAAAAGGCTAATCGTAATACCATCTTGTGCTGCATATGTTGACAATTCTTGATCTGAAAGCTCCTCAAATGCAAAAGAATTTGTACTGATCAACGCAGCAGTGGTTAAAATTAAAGTATTAATTTGATTCATTTTCATTCCGTAAAAATTATTTTTGTAAGTTTTAATCAAGTATTTGTTAAATTATATTTAATATTTAAACAAAAACAACAACTGTTTAAACTTTATTCGACTCAAAAGAGAGTTTTATCTCATCTTCTAAAACGAACATTTCGTGTTCTTTATAATGATCTCATTTAGTTTTGTGACTTATGCAGATCTATATATTCAAAAAATTTATACCCCATTATTCTTTATATAATCAGTTATAATTCATTTTTTATTTACTTTAATTTTTTGGAGTTCTCCTATGCGCCCTCGTGCCATTGTATTGTTATCAGGTGGTTTAGACTCAACGACTTGCTTGGCTTGGGCGCAAGCACGCTATGAATGTATCGCTTTAAGTTTTATGTATGGTCAACGCTCAACAACTGAATTGGATGCTGCACGTAAACTGACACAACAAGCAGGCGTTGAACATCGCGTGATTAATATAGATTTGGGTAATTTAGGTGGTTCTGCATTAACTGATCATTCCATTGATGTTCCTGATCAAGAACAAGAAGGCATCCCTGTCACTTATGTTCCAGCACGTAATACGATTTTCCTGTCTTATGCACTTGCAGCAGCAGAAGTGTTTGACGCAGAAGCCATCGTAATTGGAATTAATGCGGTAGATTATTCGGGTTATCCAGATTGTCGACCAGAATTTATTGAAGCATTTGCCAATATGGCAAGATTAGCGACAAAAGTAGGTGTGGAAGGAAAACCTCTTAAATTTGAAACACCTTTACTACAATTATCCAAAGCAAATATTATTCGCTTAGGCATCGAACATGGCGTAGACTACAGTCAAACGGTGTCATGCTATCAAGCAGATGACCAAGGACGAGCTTGTGGAAAATGCGACAGCTGTCGTTTGCGTAAACAAGGTTTTGCAGATGCAGGTGTTGAAGACCCAACTCGTTATATACCGTAATAACAGGGTGCCATATATGAAAAATTTAAAATCAAACATTATTCTTTCAGCCATTGTTTCTGCTGCAGCACTTTTTGGTTCTGCTGCTCAAGCAAATGAGCCGAATAATAAAATGCAGCAAGCCTACAAAAGTACTAACGTAAAATCTGCACTGATTAATGTTTGTAAGGAAGAAACTGCTAAAGGGAATAAGCTTTCTGCTGCTGAAGTCAGCAAATATTGTACTTGTGCAATTGAAGCAGACGGGAAGCTCACTAATGCTCAAAAATGGGAAATCCAAAGTGCGATTAACCAAAAGAAAAGCCCTTCTACCTTAGCTATCGTGAAGAAACAGAACGCTGATCTTCAAGCATGCTTCGGTCCACAGTTAACGTCTAAGCTACAGTCGTTAACAGAGGAAGCAATGAAAGCAGCACAAGCTAAAAAATAATCGCAGTTAACATAAGATAGCCACCTCGTGTGGCTATTTTTTTTGAATTCCCCTATAAATGTAGTGACAAATTTTGAGGAAAATATAATGTCTACGGAAACGATTAGTTTACCCAATCAAACATTCCCAACGACTACAGGTTCTGTGAATTTAACTGAGTTGAATGCAGATTGGCTCATCATTTATTTTTATCCAAAAGATTCAACGCCTGGGTGTACAACGCAAGCTGTTGGTTTTTCATGTTTGAAAGATCAGTTTGATGCGCTTCATACCACTATTTTCGGTGTTTCTAGAGACTCAGTAAAAGCCCATCAAAACTTCACCGAAAAGCAAGCTTTAACAATCGATTTGATTAGCGATAAAGAAGAAGTGCTTTGCCAACACTTTGATGTGATTAAAGAGAAAAATATGTATGGAAAAAAAGTGATGGGAATTGAGCGTTCAACTTTTATTTTTCATCGAGGCGAACTCGTTAAAGAATATCGTAAAGTCAAAGCTGCAGGGCATGCTGAACAAGTGCTTGAAGATTTAAAAGCTTTGCAAAACTAATAAAAAAACCCACGATTGACGTGGGTTTCATCTACTTATAATTTTTTTTTAACTACAATTAGAAATCAAAGCTTACGCCAAGTTTATAGGTACGTCCTGCACCCAATGTGGTAAAGCCACTGTTAAATACACCCGCCCAATATTTTTCATCTGTGACATTGTCAATATTGGCACGGAAAGTCGTATCTACACCGCCAAGATTGGTTGTGTATTTCGCACCGATATCGAGTAACGTATAGTCAGGAAGTTCGAGCGTATTAGTATTGTTGAGATATTGGCTATCTACATAGTTAGCACGTGCATTCACACTTAAACCATCCACCGGGAGTTTATACTCAATGCCAAGCCCTGCTGTGAACTCAGGTTGACCTTCTACTGTATTTCCCGAAAGCTCAACTTTTCCACTCATACCTTTGGTATATTCAGCATCAATATAAGCCAAGTTACCCCAAATAATCACATCATCTGTGACATTGCCTGAGAATCCATACTCAAGTCCTTTCGAGGTAGTTTCACCACCATCGGTCGTAATCTGAGTCGATCCATTGATCGGGGTGGCATAAACCTCTGTAATTGTACTTGGTTTTTCAATTTGATATGCAGCAAGGGTATGTAACCAAGAACCATGTTGATATTTTGCGCCCACCTCATACTGTTTAGTTTGGAATGGTGTGAATGTTTTTCCAAAATTCACATCTGTTTCCGTCGTTACAGTATTGCCTTGAGACAACCCTTCTACATAACTTGCATAAAGCGAGATATCTTCACCCCAAGGTTTGACAACGATGCCTAAACTTGGCGATAGTTTATTTTCACTATAATTATTCTTCGGATTTGTTGGATTATTAATATCAATCTCTTGATAACGTGCACCTAGAATAAATTGCAGTTTATCATTTAGCATTGAGATCTGATCTGTCAATGAATAACTGATGTAGTCATTATCTGCGGTTTGAGAAATTGCAGGGACGCTGGGCATAAAACCTGCATTACTTGGATTATACAAGTTGGTGACAAACTTAGTTTCACCTGCTTTACTGTGCATATTCGTATCTCGATGCAAATAATCGGCTCTAAGACCGACAGTGTGGTGAATATCTCCTGTATAAAATGCGCCTTCCAAACCTAAGTTTGCAGTAGTATTTCGTTGGTTCATTTTCACATGATAGTACTGAGAATTTGCATTGCCAGTTTCATCTGTAACAACCAAACGCGTCCCAAATAAATGTCCTTGATACTTCTGTTCAGCAGTGCCAATCCCTGCAATAGCTTTTAGATTTTCAAGTAATTTATATTCACTTGATAAGCCCACGTAATTCGCAGATTGTTTACCCCAAAGATTGGGTAAATAGTTACTACGTCCATCAGGTGCATCCAATACTTTACCTAACGTGGCAAATGAGACCATAGCGGGCGAGCCACCTTTACGATCGTCTTTAGTAGAATAAGCATCTAAGTTAATTTTTGCTTTATCGGTTGTCCAATCTAGACCCAAGACCGCTGAAATTGTTTCATCTTCTAGGCCATCCACCACATGCTCACCTTGACCATAATTGGCACTTAGACGTGCGCCAAATTCTTGATCTTGGCCAAAGCGGTGTGCAACATCGAAACCAGACTTATAAAAGCCTTCCTCTTCAAAATTCGCGGTTACACGAGTTAATTCTTTTTCTGCACGCTTAGTATTAGCGATAATCACACCACCGACACTACCGCCCGGTGCCATACCAGCAATTAATGCATTCGGCCCTTTTAGTACCGTAACTGAACTCAAAATATCAGTAGATACTCGACCTGAAGGCGCCATACCATAAGCCCCATTTAAATTCAGATCATCCCAATTGACATTGAAACCACGGATATTAAAGTTTTCATTGAGATGCCCACTATTGGTCGTGGTACGAACACTTGGGTCGATCTTTAGGACATCCATAATGGTATGCGCGTGTGCATCTTGAATGGCTTGATCGCTGTAGTTACGGATGGTAAACGGCGTGTCTAACACATCCTTTTCACCTAAAATATTCAGTGTAGCTTTTTTTTTCAGTTTACCTGTGACATCGGTTTCTTGTGAGTCTGCTTTTACTACAATAGTTGCCAATTGTGTTGGTTCTTGCGCAACTGCAAAACATGGTATAGAAACTAAAGACAAAAATAATAGATTTCTTTTCACGTGGTTGCCCTCTTATATACGGTTTTGGGCACATCATACACAATTTAAATGATAATGATTTTTATTTATAATTATTTTATCATTAATATTTACTTTTGTTTTTAGCTAATTCACAGTTATATTCGATCATATTACAACCTTAGAAAAGTAACTCGTCCAACTTATTCAGAGCGACTTAGTTTGAAAATTTAAGTAAGCATAAATATCAAGTTATCGATCGAAGAACATTGAATCTAGCCATGAATAATCTAAGACAGTATTAATTAAAATTTTAAATATGATCAAAAATTATGAAGTGGTTCTTAGAGTTACAGATGCTGCGATCAAATATTTGGAAAATAAAAGTTGTCTTTTAAAATGTTTTTTGCACAACTCCATGCTTTAATTTCTAGTTAACTAATTAAGTTATAGGCGATGTACCACATAATTAGAGCAATCAAAATATCCAAGACTTGCCATGCGCGGGGATTGTGAAAGTAAGCTGATAGATAATGCGCACCAAAACCCAAACTAAAGAAAAATAACCATGATGCCGTGATCGCACCGATAGCAAACGATAATAAGTGATCTTCAAATTGCGTTGATATCGCACCTACAAGCACGACAGTATCTAGATACACATGGGGATTCAGCCATGTGAATGCCAAGCAAACGAGAATAATTTTAAACCATGAAACAGCCGTATGATGATCAAGACTCATCGTTTTTTTGGGCGAAAATGCTTGATAAAAATGATGGACACCATATATCACTAGAAATGCAGCGCCACCCCATTGTGCATATGTCATCACTTGTGGATGGTCTGAGATAAACTGCCCAAATCCAAATACTCCAGCCAAAATTAAAAGTGAGTCTGAAAAGGCGCAAATGAGGCAAATAGACAGAACATATTCTTTTTTTAAGCCCTGTTTAAGCACAAAAGCATTCTGAGCACCTATCGCCATAATCAAACTTAAACTCGTTACAAAGCCATTAAACAGTACGGATAAAGACATAAAACACCTAATATCTATCATTAGGCGGATTATGAACAATTCAATCTTAAATTGAGTATTATTAAATTAATATTAAGTTCATTAAGTTTTATTAAATCATGATGTTCAATTATAAAGACTGTGTCGCGTTTATCACCGTGGCGGAAACTGGAAGTTTTGATCTGGCTGCTAAAAAGCTTTGTCTCTCTGCGGCTGCAATTACTCTTCGAATCCAACAATTAGAACGGCAGATTGGGCAAACATTAATCCTGAGAGAACGACCTTGTCGTGTGACACATTCAGGTGAAATATTGCTTGAACATTTATTAAGGCAAAAGCGTCAAGAAGAAAATGTTCTGCAGCTTATTCAGGGAAAAAGTCAAAATTCTGAGTTTTATAAAATTAACATTGGAACGAATGCAGATTCATTAGAAACTTGGCTTTTGCCTGCGATTGCTGAAAAGTTAATAGAGCATAAAATCACAATACAACTTCGAATAGATGATCAGGATCATACGCATCAATTAATGGAATCAGGCTATGTAAATGCATGTATAAGCGCTGAATCCCAACCCATGACAGGTTGCCACTCAGAATTTTTGTTCACGATGCGTTATCAAATGGTGTGTACGCCAGAATTCAAATTAGCATGGTTTAAAAACGGACTAAATCGCGATTACTTTCGCCGAGCGCCTGCGGTCATCTTTAATGATAAAGATCATTTACATGAAACTGTTCTACTGAATCAATTTGGATTACCGCAATCTAGTTATCCATATCATTATGTCCCCTCCTCAAAGTCATTTGTCGATGCAATCCAACTCGGCTTAGGCTATGGCATGGTGCCTGAACTGCAAGTTCAAGACTTACTCGACCAAGGACTATTGATTTGTTTGTTGCCTGAGGCAACACAAGACGTTGATCTATATTGGCATCATTGGAAACAGCAGTCCCCACAACTCAAACATATTACTGACATACTCATGACATTAAAAAAGCAGTGAGTGAATCACTGCTTTCTTTTCATCGATTTAGTTGGCTTTCCACTGCCCTTCAAGCTTGATATTCACTTTTTCGCCAATTCCACCAATCGCTTTGCGCATACCGAAATCACTACGGTTGATGACTGTTGAAGATTGTACATTCAACACATTTGGATTCGATGCATTTGGAGTTAAAGTTGTATCAAATGAAACTGGGCGTGTCACACCACGCATGGTGAGTTGTCCATCAAATTTGTATTTATTATTTCCTAAAGCACGAATTTGATTACTTTGAAAGGTCACAGTTTTATATTTGCTTGCATGAAAGAAACTGTCACCAAAGACCATATCCTTTAAAGAGTTTTTGCTCAGTTTAAGGCTATTCACATCCATCACAAATTTAGCTGAACCTTGATTAGGCTGTGCCGGATCAAAATTCATCTGTGATTGATACTTTTGAAATTGCCCATTTACAATCGACATTCCTGCAGATCGGATATCAAAGCTGATCTTACTGCTAGGTGATAGTGTCCATGTTTGCGCTTGAGCAAAAACAGAAGCAGACAATAGCACTGTGGCCAAACTCATTTGTGTAATAGTACGCACGATTTCCCTCGGTTTTCTTGTGTTAAACACAATCATTCAATTGATTCACTCAAACTTGTACTGTCTTGACGTTGGTATTTAGTTTTCAGTTGTTGGTAAATTTCTAAATTTTGAAACGCTTGTAAAAATTGAATGGTTCCGTGGGGAAGTTCTTTTTCCATAATTTCCCCCCGATAGTATGCTTCACGAAGTGGTGTTGCAGAAATTGCACCTTTTAAACTATCGAGTTCCAACATCTCCCATTCTGGGAAAAATTTTAGATAATAGGATGAGTCATCTTTAAAGTGACCGATTAATCCGACTTGATCACTTGGCTGTACTACATCCGCCACTAAAGATTTGACCAATTTTTGCCATTTTTCATCATTATAAACATCAATGACGTGTACAAATTTGATTCTTGCCTGTTGATCAGGAGAAAAGTTAGACAAAATCATCTGTTCACGTTCAATGGCTAAAAATGGATTTTTTATATTCCGCTCTAATTGAGCAGAACCAAGCGCTAAAATAACGTTCTGGCTATGCGTCAGCGCAATTTTAATGGTTTCCATATGTGCCAAATGAAAAGGCTGAAAACGTCCGATATAAACCAAATAATCAAATTTATAATTCATCGCCAAGTCACGTTTATGAACTGATCAGTTATGTCACTCTTCGCCAGAATACGACATAATAGATTTCATAAAATCTATATTAATTGAAAGCAAGGATAGTACGATGTCATTAAGTTGTATTCAACAACCTCATGAGCATTTAAATGCAAAATTAGAAGAAGGTGTGCTGACCTTGGCGATTAATCGTCCTAAAGCCAAAAATGCATTATACGGCGAATTATACCTCTGGATCGCCAAAGCCCTTGATGAAGCAGACAAAGATCAAGCTGTTCGTGTGGTCATTTTACGTGGCGAAGATGCGGATTTCAGTGCTGGTAATGATATGCAAGACTTCATGAAATCTGCGGCGATGAAAGATCAAATTCGTCCAGAAGATGGTCCTCCTTTTGTGCTTTTAAAATCTGCTGCTAAATTTTCTAAACCACTGATTGCTGCGGTACGTGGTGTCGCAATTGGTATTGGCGTAACGATCTTATTGCATTGTGACTTAGTTTATGCAGATAACACTGCTTTGTTCCAAATTCCATTTGTAAGCTTAGGTCTTTCACCTGAAGGCGCATCTAGTAAATTACTAGCACGTCAAGCAGGTCATGTGAAAGCAGCAGAACTTTTATTAACTGCTGATAAATTCGACAGTGAAAAAGCATTGGCTGCAAACTTGATCAACAGTATTGAATCTGACGTTTATGCAATTGCCGCTCAAAAAGCCACTCAACTGGCTTCACTACCACTTGCTTCTCTAGTGCAATCTAAAGCCTTAATGAAACATGATGTTGATGAGATCGTGTCCTGGATTGATCATGAAGCAGTAATCTTTATGGGGCGCGTCGGTTCTCCAGAAATGATGGAAGCTGTACAAGCTTTTATGCAAAAACGTAAACCTGATTTCACACAATTTAATTAAGCTAAAAGATCCGAGTCTCACGACTCGTTGAATACTCTCTATCTAAGGAATGGATCATGACGACTGAAAAAAAACGCTACTACGAACCTGCACCACAAGGCATTGATGTTGAAAATTTCAAAAAGGTCGTGACCAGTCGTCGATCTGTTCGGAAGTTTACAGAAAAACCTATACCGTCTGATATCCTCGATCAATGTTTAGATTTAGCACTCTTGGCCCCTAATTCATCTAACTTACAACCTTGGACTTTTTATGTTGTCCAAAATCCTGAAAAGAAACAAAAGATTGTAAAAGCGTGTCTAAATCAATGGGCTGCGCGCACAGCGGCTGAATTGATTGTCTGTGTCGCACGTACAGATCGAATTAATGAAATGGCAAAGCTGAATATTCAAGAATTTCCATTTCCTGAGATTCCTCCACTCGTCAAAAAATATTACACCTATATTCCACTGAATTATAAAACGGGTTACTTAAATGCAATTGGTAACTTTAAGAAAGTAACTTTCAAAGTAGCACGTACTTTTGACAAACAAATGCCTGTTACCGCTTTTACACCTGCGGATGCCAAACTTTGGGCAGCGAAGACAACAGCTTTAGCCTGCGAAAATCTTGTACTCGCGCTCAGAGCTTATGGATTCGACAGTTGTATGATGGAAGGTTTTGACGAACCTTTAGTATGTAAAACATTGGGGCTCAATGCTAAAGAGTTTCCAATTATGGTCATTGGTGCGGGAGAGCGTGCTGAAGATGGTGTGTTCTTCCCACAATATCGTTTCGATCGAGACTTATTTATTCAAAAAGTTTAAATGTAATATCACACATTTTTGATGACTTATTTTTCGTGTTGACACTTCAAACAATTGCTTACTGTTTGTAGTGTCAATTTTTTTCTTTTATCTCGATTTATATTTTTGATTGTATTTTTCCAAAAATGATTTTAAGCCAAAATATTAATTGAGAATAAGATGAAAATTAAACTTCCCTCAAGCATTGTTAAACATATAGATCATTCAGCTCTAGTAAATGGTCAAGCTTTTGATGCAAACACTGCGATCCACACACCTCTCGGAAAATATACCTGTGTACACTACGGGATCATGATTCCCAATCTACCTGCCCCATTCAACTTCTTAAATATGATTGTGGTTGCAGGACAACCTCTCGTTAAAATATTCAGAAATTCTCATTTAATAAAAACTTCAGATTTAGATACCGCAAATCTATTAATTGGTACTGCTGCAACGCAGCCTAATTTATTTTCTGGATATAGTATACAGCATGAATGTTTACTGGCGACTAATGGTCAATATCTCAAATTCGGTAATGACTTAGTTATAGAGGTTAACTACCCAGACATTAAAGCAACTCGCCAAGGTCATGCTTTCAATTATGAACTTAAATTAAAAGCGACTGATAAAATCGCACATTTCGTTAAACTCGCCGGAAGCATGTATGAACATTGGTCACTGCTTTGTGAGTACCAAGGATATTTAGAACTCGATGGGCAGAAAACTCAGGTTCAAGGTCTATGCACCTTCGAATATGCACGTGGTGTCAATATCAACATTCCCATTCGATTTTTTACTTATCAAATCTTAAATATTAATAACCACACTCAAGTCTTATTTGTGGACACTCATGGTCCAATGGGTTTAGTTTTGCAAAGTCGTGTTTACGTTCGTTCTATAGATCATCATGGAGGAATATACGAACGAGGGCTTAAATCTGTCGTGCATGAATATGAGCCTGAACCTGTAACTACACCAAATGGCATTAAAATGCGTTTACCTCGAGTCTTTGAATGGCAAGTCAATGATGATCAAGGCAATCTTTTGATTTCTATTTATGGCAAGGCCAATGGCGACTTTAAATATGGTATGGCTGGCGGTTATGCAGGTAGTTACCAATATTCAGGTCAATTCAAAGGTCAGCATATTCAGGGTCGAGGTTATATTGAGTATATTGATCCTATAAGCAATTAAGCGCTTCAAAATAAATTTTCAATAATTAAGCCTCATGAGATGGGGCTTTGACATTTAAAGACATGTTCATTCATTCAAATTATTTCTAAACTCATTTCAACATTATAATTTCAGCATTTTAAACTGAGGATAGAGCATCCTTAGTTTTTCCAATGCATGACTTGAGTCTTGAATATCGGTATGAGCGCAAGAAAAAGTAAAATCAGAACCGATGCTGGTATTTTTCCAAGCATGGTATACGAGACACTGCAAAATATGGGCGTTGATGTGGATTTAATATTTTCGCAATTAAATGCGTTACAACATCCAATCGACTATCCTCAACGCGATTTAAGATATGACAATCGTGTTCAAAAAAAATTCTGGGAACTCACAGAAGTTATTACACAAAATTCCAATATTGGTTTAACTGTCGGTCACCATCTCCCCACTTTTCGTGGTCAACTTTTTGAATACATTTTTTTAAGTAGTGCAAATTTTGGTGATGCATTAAAAATAGCAATGAAATACTATCAATATTTCACTACAGGATTGGATATTGAACTTCACATAGAAGATGACACCGTTACCCTAAAAGGTTTTCATCACCCTGTCCGCCATTATTTAGAATGTACGATTACCATTGTTTTATCTTTTTTTGATTATATCAGTCAGGGAAAATTTCAAGCACAAGAAATTTGGCTCAGCTACGACAATACAGAATTTCAGGACTTATATCATGAGCTATGGCATTGCCCAGTTTATTTTAATCAGCCTTATGGTTGTATAAAATTCAAAGCAGAAATTCTAGAATATGCCTCTCCGTCTGCTCAGCCTGATTTATTTCTGTTACATCAAGCTATCATTGAGAAGCACATTGAACTTGTAGATAAACATGAACTAGTCATTCAAATTGAAGAGGCTTTAAGCGAACAACTAAAATTAAGACAATTCGCTCTAGAAGATATCGCAAGAATTCTTAAACTCTCCCCGCGTAAAATCCAAATTTCACTCAAAGATATTGGAACGAATTACGAGAATGTTCTAACGTCATTCAGACAAAAACTTGCTCGTCAGTTACTAGCGAAAACCGCACTCAAACATGATGAAATTGTCTATTTAACAGGGTTTTCAGAGCCATCAGCCTTTTCTCGAGCCTTCAAATATTGGACAGGAGAATCTCCATCCTCGTATCGTCAGCGCATACAAAATTCAACCGATCATGGGTCAATAGAAATAATGTGTAAGAATTCAAAAGCTGGTTCTTCATAAGGATGACTGGCTTTTAATGCACGTGCCACTTCTATGGCTTTATCTTCAGGCACAATAGTTTCTACACGCCACTCTTCAACTTGTTCAAGCTCTCCGACTTGACCTATAAATGGTTGAGCCCCATTGACAGGTTTAAATTGACCTAAGCCCTTGACCTGCCAAGCGCATTGCTCATAATCACCGATCCCGCCTGCACCTGCTTCAAATACTGCCTGTTTCGTCAACTCTAGATGTGATTCTGGTACAAAATAGATCAGTTTAAGCATGAATAACCTCTTCCACTCTTTTCCGCTCTGTTGTCATTTGCATAAGGGCTTCAGTAATCATTTTCAATGCAATATTGTTTGAATGACGATGATAATTCGCATATAGACCAAGCTGTGGTAATTGCTCATCTGTTTTCACAATTTTGATATTATGATTTAAAAACTTCAGGAGGTATTCGGGAGCAAAACTAAAGCCCATTCCCAAATTAATCAGATTGATATGCTGTAATACATTAGTCACCCACAGCATTTGATCATCCATCTTTTCGAAGGGAACTAGAACATTTAATTTGTCATAGAATATTGGTGAAGCATTTTGTTCACACATAATGACTGATGAATTTTTTAATTCTTGTAGTTTCAATGTCCGTTCTGAAGGATGAAGATTGTCTGCAGCCACCAAATAAATTTGTTCTGTCAAAATATGGATATCTTCATAATCTGAATGATCCATTTTGTATCGAGTAAAACATATATCAAGTTCAGCATTTCTAAGTTTTTGTATTTGCTCAGTACAAGTCAAACTGTGTAAATGAATTTTAAGATTAGGAATATTCTTTCTTAACTGCGCCAGAATGCTAGGCATCAGTTTCAGTTCAGCCACATTCAAAAATCCAATGTGAATCTGATTATTCTTTTGCTGAGCGACCTGTCTAGCTGCAGCTACAGCTTGCTTGGCATTGTCCAGCGTCAAAGCTGCGTATTTTAAAAATGCTTCCCCCTCATCAGTCAGTTTGACTTTACGAGTGGTCCGATCAAATAAAGTAACACCGACTTCGTGTTCAAGATCTTTAATTTGCTGACTGAGTGATGGTTGTGCGGTATAGAGCTTTTCGGCAGCTTTAGTAAAGCTTTGCTCTTGAGCAACAGTCATAAAATACCGTAAATGTCGTAATTCCATATCTCAATCAGCCCATCGTGCATAAGTGCACTTTCATTACTTTGAATTTTATATAGATCGATAGTTTATATGAATACGACTATAGATCACTGCACTTTTTTTCTAGACTGACTCAATTCAAAAACTCTCCCCATGTATTCAATTCATTTAGGAAAAAGCATGTCTCAACATTTTGACACTGATGTTCTTGTCATTGGTACTGGTCCTGCTGGTTCAACTCTGGGGCTTGCCCTTACCAATTATGGCGTCAAAGTTCAATTGTTTACCCAGTTTAATTGGTTAGCCAACAGTCCTCGTGCACATATTACTAATCAACGTGCCATGGAAGTCCTCCGTGATTTAGGTATCGAAGAACAGGTGAAGGAAATCGCAACACCTTGGGAACACATGGGTGAAAGCCTGATCACAACCAGTTTAGTCGGAGAAGAAATTGCCCGTATCAGTGCTTGGGGCACAGGTGATGAGCGTCATGGCGATTATATCAAAGGAAGTCCATGCCCTTTAGTGGATCTTATCCAACCTAAAATGGAAGCGCTGCTCGTTAAAAATGCGGCAGAGCGTGGCGCTATTTTTAACTTCAATACTGAATATTTATCTCACGTACAAGATGAACACGGCGTGACTGCAACATTCCTCAATCATATTACCAATACCGAATTTAGTTTACGTGCAAAATACTTGGTGGGAATGGACGGTGCACGTTCAAAAGTTGTCGAACAATTGGGATTACCACTTGAAGGCGTTATGGCGCGAGCTGGTACAGTGTATGTGACCTTTAAGGCGGACTTATCTAAATATGTTCAGCACCGCCCTGCGATTTTGCAATGGATAGTCAATCCTGAAGCAAGTTTTGGTGATTTAGGTATGGGGCTATTGCGTGCCATCACCCCATGGAATGAGTGGATTATGGGTTGGGGCTTCGATATTTCTAAGGGCGAGCCTCAAGTGACTGCAGAGCAAGTTCATGCACGTTTAGATGCTTTCGTTGGTGAGCATGTTGAAGATGTTGAAATTCAAAAATTGTCTTATTGGTACGTGAACCAAACATGGGCAACTGAATATTCGAAAGGTCGTGTATTCTGTGGTGGTGATGCAGTGCATCGTCACCCACCATCAAGTGGTCTAGGCTCAAACACCTGCATGCAAGATGCCTTTAATCTCGGTTGGAAACTTGCATATGCAGTTAAAGGTTGGTCTCAACCTACGCTTCTCGATTCTTATACCGTTGAACGTGCGCCTGTAGGTAAGCAAATTGTTGCACGTGCCAACCAATCACGATTTGATTATAAACACCTCAAAGAAGTTTTTGGTTTTGATCAAGGTGTAACAACCCAAAAGCAAATGCTGGAGCGTATTTTTGCTGAAAATGAACAAGGCGCTGAAATACGTACAAAACTCTACAATGCATTAGCAATTAAAAATTTTGAATTTAATGCTCAAGGTGTTGAACTGAATCAGCGTTATAGCTCAAATGCGGTCATCTCTGAATCAGAACCTGAAGTATTTAAACAAGATGATCAACTTTACCTACAAGCCACTACACGCCCTGGAGCAAAAGTACCGCATACTTGGCTCATCAATGCTAAAGGTCAAAAAGTTTCAACTTTAGATATTACGGGCAAAGGTCGTTTTACCTTACTCACTGGCCTGTCAGGCAAAGGCTGGAAACAAGCTGCTGAACAGCTTAATCTTGAGTATTTAGATGTCATTCAAATCGGTTCAAGAGATTATCGTGATGTCTATGGTACATGGAATGCGAAGTCTGAAATTCATGAATCTGGTGCTGTTTTAGTACGTCCAGATGGCTATGTCGCTTGGCGTTATCAAGACAGTACCAATGAATCTTTTGATTATGAAAATACTCTGAGAGCAGTTCTAAAACAGATTCAACTTACTGTTTAAATAATAAAAGCCACCTTAAGGTGGCTTTTTTTTACGCAGTTAAGAAATAACCTGCAATTAAAAATAGGATTTGAAGACTGGTCACAAAAGCGAATAGCTTCCAGCCTTTATGCCTCAACTCGTGTTTGTTCAGTATCATCATTGTTTTGGTCATATCGTCACCTCATACCTGAGTTAAAAACGAACCGCATTAAATTCTTACTTATTATGGTTAGCTATATGTCCAATAAACACACTTGTCCTAACCTCTATATAAAAGCAAAAACCAAACCAAGTCCAGTGGGAGAAAGATTTTGAAACCAAATCTATAAAAACAAAAAACCACCAAAATGGTGGCTGAATAAGCTCATGTTAGCGAATCTAAATTTATTTTTCCATAAGGTAAATTTAAGATACTATTTAACAATGTTTTTTATTAATAAATTTATTCATTATTTTCTTTTAAGCTCCACGTTGAAAATAAAAAAACTGACATTGTTCCAGCTAAATTGACTGCCAATTCAGCATGACGCGATGCAGGCTTAAAATTCTTTTTGCCCTAACCATGTGCATCCCCTACTTTGTTTCTCAATGATCCTAAGCCTTCAATCACTGTACTACATCTTTCAAGAATCTGTTTAAAAGTTTGTTCTTTGTGTTGAGAAGGCGCTAAATTTAATTTTTTACTGACTAATCTATACAGTTGATTAATATCAGGATCAGTTACTTTCCGCTCTAGTGATTTCTGCCATATTTGATGAATATAATCAGAACTTAATTCTCAACTCCACTACTTGATCTTAGGGAGAAGTATTTCGTCTTTCTAAAACACTCAATAACTCTTTAAATTCTGAATAAATATAATTCTCACGTTCCACATAAGATTTAAAATCCCATTTAATTCTCGCTTCAAACTCATCTAAGGTATTTGTATCTTTAACAATAAATGGAATATATCCATAAAATGTTTTTTTATCATCAATTCTTTTCTAAGCTCTTTAAATGCCTCTGAGGCACCTTTTTCATAACTATCTGTAGCCCTAGCTATTAGCAATTCACGCAAGTGTAATACTTTTTCAATTAAACCAGACATTTGAGAACTCTTTATTTGTTTTCAACTCAATTCTACATCTTCAAAACAATAATTTACTTATGAAAAAGCCACCTTATGGTGGCTTTTTCAATCTATTGATTTAATCAACCAATAAACTTACGAGCATTACGGAACATACGTAACCATGCACCATCTTGATCCCAATCTTCAGGTTTCCAAGAGTGCTGAATCGCACGGAAGTTACGCTCTGGATGAGGCATCATAATCGTTGCACGACCATCAGTTGAAGTCACACCTGTAATTGCTTCAGGTGAGCCGTTCGGGTTCAATGGGTAATGTTGAGTTGGATTACCTTGGCTATCAACATAACGTAAAGTCACTTGATTACCCGCATTCAATGCAGCAATAGAGCTGTCCGCTGCAACAACGCGACCTTCACCATGCGCCACAGCAATTGGTAAAATCGAACCTTCCATACCTTCTAACAGTACAGATTTAGATTTTTCAACACGAACGTTTACAGCTCGCGCTTCAAACATTTCTGATACGTTACGATGGAAACGTGGCCAGTTTTCAGCACCTGGAATGAGTGGAGCCAATTGAGACAACATTTGGCAACCGTTACAGATCCCGAGTGAGAACGTTTCATGACGGTTAAAGAATTTCTCAAATTGATCACGAAGTTTAGGATTGAACAATACTGACTTCGCCCAACCACCACCAGCGCCTAATACGTCACCGTAAGAGAAACCACCACATGCCACTAAACCTTCAAATTCATCAAGGCTTACACGACCAGCAAGTAGGTCACTCATATGGACATCAATCGTATTGAAACCGACTTTGTCGAATGCAGCTGCCATCTCGACATGACCGTTTACACCCTGCTCACGCAAGATTGCCATATTCGGACGACGTGTATTGATATACGGTGCTTCAATTTCTTCATTCAAATCGAATGTCGCTTTTGCAATAAGACCTTTATGATCTTTATTCGCAATTAAACTATATTCTTGATCTGCAGTATCCACGTTGTCACGTAAACGTTGAATCTGATGTGAGACTTCAGTCCACGCTTGTTGCAGTTCAACACGATCAAGCGTTAAACCATTGATCGTTAACGTATCAGTAGTATTCACTGTACCAACGACACTGATCGCATCTTTTAAACTTGATGCTGCAACTTCAGCCTGTAGTGCATCCCAGTCTGCTTTAGCAATTTGTAATACCGCACCAATTTCTTCAGCAAATAAGCTTGCTACAGACTGATCTTCTAAAGCCACACCTAAACGTGAAGCGAACATCATCTCTGCAACAGTTGCGATTAAACCACCATCACCGATGTCATGGTAAGCTTTAATTAAACCACGGTTATTCCAATCTTGTACCAATGCAAAGAATGCTTTGAAGTCATCGAAGCTATCTACATCTGGTGTAACCGAACCAATTGCTTTATACACTTGCGCCAAGATCGAACCACCTAGACGGAATTGACCCTTAGATAAATCAATACGTACAAGTACTGAATCTAAGTTTTTCAATTCTGGTGTTAATGTCTTACGCACATCAGTCACTGGTGCAAATGCTGTGATCACACCTGACATTGGAGAAGTTACAGACTTATCTTCACCTTCGTCATTCCAAGTAGTACGCATCGATAAAGAATCTTTACCTACAGGAATTGCGATGCCAAGCGCAGGACACATTTCCATACCGATGGCTTTTACACCTTCAAATAATGCTTGGTCTTCGCCTACTTGACCTGCTGCAGCCATCCAGTTCGCAGACAATTTAATGTCGCTGATTTTCTCGATTTTTGCAGACATGATGTTCGTGATTGACTCAGCCACTGCTAAACGCGCAGATGCCGCAGGATTTAACAATGCTACAGGTGGACGTTCACCCATTGCCATTGCTTCACCTGTGTAGCCCACTAAACTTGTTGTTGTTACCGCAGCATCCGCTACAGGCACTTGCCATGGACCAACCATTTGGTCACGTGCAACCATACCTGTAATTGAACGGTCACCAATGGTAATTAAGAATGATTTAGACGCAACTGTTGGGTTCTTAATCACACGGTAAATCGCATCTTTAAGATCAGTCACTTTAGCCGCATCAAAGTCATCACCGTGACGTTCGATACAGTCATACGCACGGCTCATACGTGGCGTACCACCTAAGATCACTTGCATTGGTACATCAACTGGGTTGTTACCAAACAATGGATCTTCAACCGTTAAATGACGCGCTTCAGTCGCTTCACCTAATACGGCAAACGGACAACGTTCACGCGCACAGATTGATTCAAATAATTCTAATGAAGATGGACGGATCGCCAATACATAACGCTCTTGTGCTTCATTTGACCAAATTTCCATTGGCGCCATACCTGGCTCCAATGATGGTACTTTACGAAGATCAAGTTTTGCACCTAATTCGTGGTCATTTACCAGTTCAGGCATGGCATTTGAAATACCACCAGCACCTACGTCATGTACAGACACGATTGGGTTGTGGTCTTCCATACGCCAGCAAGTATCAATGACTTCTTGGCAACGGCGTTCCATTTCTGGGTTTTCACGTTGTACAGAAGCAAAGTCTAAGCTTTCGCCCATTGTACCGCTATCTACAGAAGAAGCAGCGCCACCACCAAGACCGATGAGCATTGCCGGACCACCAAGCACGATCAATAAATCGCCCGGTTGGATCGCATCTTTTTCAACGTGGTCAGGACGGATGTTACCGTAACCACCAGCAATCATAATTGGCTTATGGAAACCTTTTACATCACCATTTACATTTTGCTCGAATGTACGGAAGTAACCATTTAACGCAGGACGACCAAATTCGTTGTTAAATGCAGCACCACCCAATGGACCTTCAATCATAATTTGAAGTGGAGATGCCATACGAGATGGTTTACCGTAGTTTTCTTCCCATGGCTGTTCGAAGCCTGGAATATTCAAGTTAGATGTAGTGAAACCTGTTAAGCCTGCTTTTGGCTTACCACCACGACCTGTTGCACCTTCATCACGGATTTCACCGCCCGAACCTGTTGCCGCACCTGCAAATGGTGCAATCGCTGTAGGATGGTTGTGGGTTTCCACTTTCATTAAGATGTGGGCAGCTTGGCTCTTATATTTATAAACATAATGGCCGTTTTCATCTTTTTTCGGATAAAAACGTTGCGTATCAAAACCAACAATCACTGAAGCATTGTCTTTATATGCTGACAATACATCTGTAGGCGATTCTTTATAGGTATTTTTAATCATTTGGAACAATGACAATGGTTGAACTTCACCATCGATTGTCCATTCTGAACCAAAGATTTTATGACGACAATGCTCAGAGTTCGCTTGTGCAAACATCATGAGTTCAATGTCATGTGGATTGCGACCTAACTTGATAAATGCATCAGTTAAGTAATCAATTTCTTCATCCGATAAAGCAAAACCAAATTCAGAGTTTGCTTTTACGAGCGCTTCTTTACCGTGACCTAGAATATCAATCGAGTTCAGCGGTTTTGGCTCAGTTTCAGTGAATAAAGCAGCAGCATCGTCAATTTGATTGAAAACACTTTCTGTCATTCGGTCATGCAGAATTTGCTTAATTTCATTTGAAACGTCTTTTACACCCTTCAAAGTAAACAAAACACCGCGTTCAAGACGATGAACCGGTGTGTTGCAGTTCGCGAAAATATCGGTCGCTTTTGAAGACCACGGCGAAATTGTGCCTACGCGTGGAGTGACTAAGATTTGAATCTCATCTGTGGCTGCTTGGCGTAATTCAAATGACGCACCATCATTTAGAAGCTGTAAAGCGGATTGCTGTTGTTGCTCGTTGAGCGCTTGGTCGAATAAATAAACCCATTGACTTTCTATTGATTGAACCGAACTAATTGACTGTAAACGAGTTAATAGTTGCGTTTGCTTAAAAGAAGAGTGTGCTGGTGCACCGGCCACGATAAACATGCTGATTTTGGCTCCACGGGATGGTCTTTTGAACCATGCCACAATGTGACTTGAAGAGAGCGCATATTCTACTGTGTATTGCAAAATTCAGCTAGATAGCAAAACTGCTTTAAGACATATTTTCGATCGAGTTTACGAATAAATCTTTTTTATTCAGTAAAAAAAATTGAATTGCACCCTATGATGCAATTCAAATGAGATACGCCTAAATAATTCTTCAGTCATCTCAACTATTGAGTGTTGGTGACTTTTAACAGATGTTGAATCGCCTCTAGAGCCATAATCATAGATTTTGGATCAACTAAATCCTTGGTATCACAAGCTTGGTGATAACATGGCGCAAAATCTAAAATTATCTCCCCCTCGTTTGCACCTAGACGTTCTTGTTCATTAAATAAAATGATCGATGTGACCGGCACTTTTCCTAGAAATGGTGATGTGTCGCTTGCTGTTAAAGTGGTGATGTCTTCTTTGATCGTTAAGTTCTTTGCTTTAAAGAATGATTTTAAATGTTCTTCAAGCGCAGTATCTTCTGGATGACTAGGTAAAGACTTTAAGCCATCAATCATTGGTTTATAGTCAGATTCAGATAATCCAGCAGACTTAAATTGGGCTTCTAAATCTTTTAATGAAGATTTATCTACATCAGCAACCAAAATATTCGGATTTTTTGTACCGACCATATCAACATTGATATAAGCCTTTATTCCCTTCAGCTGTTCAGGTGTCATTTTAGCAACAAAATCTTGCGAACCTCCGATACCATCTTCTTCAGAATCCCAAAATGCAAGGTAAATTGTATTTTGAGGATGATTTTCAGATTTTGAATAATGTTGTAATAGCTCTAATAGAACGGCTACACCTGTACCATTATCATTGATCCCAGGCCCTGTGGTCACAGAATCATAATGCGCACCGATTATCGTAGCTAAATCAGGATTTTTACCTTTGATTTCGATAATAATATTCTGACCTACAATCTTATTGCGATTTTCAAACGGTAACATCTGAGCGTGCAAACCAGCTTTTTTTGCCTCTTCAATAATATAGGTTGCAGTTGTCTTACCACCATCCGTTCCAACTGCGCGATTACCGCCATGAGCTGATGCAATATCTTCTAAGGCACTAAGATGACTCATGAGACGTTGTTCGATCAAATTCGAACTATTGATTTGCGTGGTTACTTGTTGATTTTGATTTGGTGTATGTGAGCAAGCACTCAACATAAAAATACTGGTCATTAATGCTGTTAAACAAGGTATTTTTTTCATTGTCATCTGGATATCAGTTTATTAAGAATTCCATTTTAGGGAATAACCTTATTTCATCCACAGATTTTTGTAATAAAAAAAGAGCCCGAAGACTCTTTTTATTTATGTTTCTAAATTTTTAATTAACCAAATCGACCCGTAATATATGCCTCAGTCAATTGATGATCAGGTTGAGTAAATACTTTTTCTGTCGAATTCACTTCAATCAAATCACCTAAATGGAAATAGGCAGTACGGTCTGATACACGTGCAGCTTGTTGCATTGAGTGCGTAACAATTGCAATAGTATATTGTGTTGAAAGCTCAGCGATTAACTCTTCAACTTTAGCCGTAGCAATTGGGTCAAGTGCTGAACAAGGTTCGTCCATTAAAATCACTTCTGGCGAAACTGCAATAGTTCGAGCAATACATAGACGTTGCTGTTGACCGCCTGATAAACCAGTTCCAGGCTGATTCAAACGATCCTTAACTTCATCCCACAAGCCCGCTTTACGTAAACTATTTTCAACGATCTCTTCTAAATCATATTTGTCACGTGCTAAACCATGGAGTTTAGGTCCGTATGCAACGTTTTCAAAAATTGATTTTGGGAATGGGTTTGGCTTTTGGAACACCATACCCACTTGCGCACGAAGTAGTACTACGTCGAGATTAGGATCATAAATGTCTTGATTATCCAACATGACTTTACCCGTTACCCGACAACTATCTATCGTGTCGTTCATACGATTTAAAGTACGTAGGAATGTTGACTTACCACATCCAGATGGACCAATAAAAGCAATCACTTCATTTTGGTAAATATTAAGATCAATGCCTTTAATCGCTTCAGATTCACCATAATAAACATGAACATCAGTTGTACTCAGTTTTACAACATCCGATTTTGCTTCTTTTTTATTTTCGCTTTGCGTGTCAAATTGTGAAACAAACGAAGTTGACGTTTTTTGATTTGCATCTTGAGATGTAAATTGTGTTTGATCTGAATTCACTGATTGATCCTTTTTTAAGGAATTTTGAGTTACTTGCGAAGTTACTGTATTCATATTTTGCTCCGACTACCAACGGACTTCAAATTTCTTACGTAACCAGATCGCTAAACTATTTAAGCTAATCATCATCGCAAGGAGAACAATAATGGCTGCAGCAGTACGACCTTCAAAGAAGTTACGAAGTTCATTACCCTGCCACAAGAAAATCTGTACAGGCAGCGCTGTAGATTGATCGAATGGGCTTGCTGGAACACTAGCTACAAAAGCACTCATACCAATCAGCAACAATGGCGCTGTCTCACCCAATGCTTGAGCCACACCAATAATCGCACCTGTTAAAATACCTGGTAATGCCAAAGGCAGGACGTGATGAAAAACAGTTTGCAGTCTTGATGCACCCAATCCTAATGCAGCTTGGCGAATCGAAGGTGGAACGGCTTTTAAAGAAGCCCGTGTCGTAATAATCACCGTTGGCAATGTCATTAAACTTAACACAAGACCACCCACCAAAGGGGCAGATAATGGTAAATGCATCCAACCAATAAAAATTGCAGCACCAAGCAAACCAAATACAATCGATGGAACAGCAGCCAAATTATTGATGTTGACTTCTACAATATCTGTAATCCAGTTCTTTGGTGCGAACTCTTCAAGATAGATCGCAGATGCAACGCCGATTGGAATCGAAATAAAGATTACAATCAACATCATGAACAATGAGCCCATGAATGCACCAGCTAAACCAGATGTCGCTGGTGAACTACGAGAGTCAGGACTCGTGAAAATATTCGTGTTAAATGAATTTTCGATGACACCTTTAACCTTGAGTTCATCAGCAATTTGACGAATCTCAGGACTAAGTTGTTGCTGTTCATCTGGCAAAGAACGATCAATATTACCTGCAAGCCACACATCAATATTTGCATCAGCAAGGACTTTTACATCGACTATTTTACCAACCAAGCTTGGATCATTCATCACCATATCACGGATACGATATGCTTCAGAGCTCGTATAGATATAGCTTAAATCATCACGTTGTGCTTCAAGTTGAGGATCTTGTTTGATCATTGCATTGATGATCAATGCATCCCAATCCACCATGCCAACTTCAGTCTGCCACTCAATAAAGCGTTCTTCATACTGAGCTGGATTCTCACCTTCAGCCAGTACAGGTTTTGGACCAACTTCAATAATTTTTGGATCGAAATAGATTGGCAAATTCATGCTACTTTGCCAAAAAGCAGGCAAGCCTTTCGCTAAAATACTACCGAATAGCAATACTACGAAGAATAAGCCAGCAATCACTGCTGAAAAACCGAAGAAACGGAACGTCTTTTCTTTACGATGACGTTTAGCTAAAGAATTCTGAATAGTCTTCTTACGCTTTTCTCTAAGCTGCTCAGCTGTTGCTGAATCAACTGTCTCGAGAGTATTAGGATTAGAAGTACTCATTAGTCGTATTGCTCACGGTATTTACGCACGATGTAAAGTGCAACAATGTTCAAACCTAAAGTAATCACAAACAATGTAAGTCCTAGTGCGAAAGCGACTAATGCTTGCGGACTTGCAAAGTCAGTATCACCTGTTAATTGATTAACAATCGTAATCGTTACGGTCGAAACAGCTTCTAATGGATTTGCGTGTAAAAGAGGACTGTTACCAGCTGCTAGAACTACGATCATAGTTTCGCCAATTGCACGGGAAGCAGCCAATAAAAATGCACCAATAATGCCAGGCAACGCTGCTGGAATGACCACTTTACGAATCGTTTCAGATTTGGTCGCCCCTAATCCTAAAGATCCATCACGTAATGCTCGAGGCACTTGAGTAATAATGTCATCAGATAAAGAAGACACAAAAGGAATGATCATGATTCCCATGACAAAACCTGCAGTGAGCGCACTCGTTGCGTTGATATCAATACCAACCATTGCCCCTACAGTTTTAATAAATGGGCCAATAATCATGAGTGCAAATACACCATAAACGATCGTTGGAATACCAGCTAAAACTTCAATGGTCGGTTTTGCCCAAGAACGGAAGCGAGGAGAAGCATATTCAGCCAAATAAATCGCGATCATTAAACCTACTGGTACAGCAACCAATAGTGCGATCCCACTGACCATAAGCGTACCCCACAACAATGGAAGTAAACCATAGCTTCCTTCTGCACTTCCCGAAGTACTGAAACCCGGGTTCCACTCTGTTCCAAAGAAGAAATCAAAAGGATTAACAAAGCTGAAGAAGCGCATCGCTTCTCCAAACATCGACATTACAATTCCAAGTGTTGTAAGAATTGCGACACCAGAACATAAAGCTAAGCCAACATTGATGACTTTCTCGACCTGATTACGCGCTCTAAAATCTTGGCTAATTCTTTTTTTTGCCCATACTAAACCTGCCAATGCAGCGCAAATGACAACTGCTAATTTTGCAAAAGAGCCAATAGTTGAAAATTTACTCAGTTGCTCTGCAGCTGCAACTTCATAGGACGTTGCTGTATCACTGACACCAAATCCGGATGCAATCGCTTGAACACGGTCAACAACTACGTTTAGGCTTGCTGGATCTAGACTTGCTTTAATATCCTGTGGCAAATGATTAAGCACCACCTGCTCCAAGATCGTTGGCTCAACCAAGTTCCAAACAATCAAAATTAAAAATGCAGGGATACCACACCACAACGCAACTAATGCCCCATAGTAACCAGGACGTGAATGCAAAGCGGCAGAGTTATTTCCCTGACCTGCTAAGTTACGGCTTTTGCGTAATCCGATTTGATAGGCAATGGCGATGATCGCCAGTAACACACCTATAAGTAGCAGATTCATGTATTCTCCACTGTCTTTTCAATTTTCATGGTTTGAAAAAACTTTTTTCAATGAAAAAACCAATGGCAGGATAATTCCTGCCATTAGTTTGTCGTTTGATTACTTAACAGCTTTACCTGCTTTAAAGTTTGCCAAAATTGATGCGCGTTCTTTGTCAGAGAGTGAAATTAAGCCCGCTTTTTCTAACTTAGAACCTTTACCTGAAACACGCTTGTTTAAGAAATATTCAGTAAACTGTGGTAAACCTTTGATTGATTTCAAGTGTTCACCTTTTACATAGAAGAATAATGGGCGTGATACAGGGTAAGAACCATTTAAAATCGTGTTTTCAGACGGTGCCACATTGTTCACAGTTGCAACGCGTAAACGGTCACGGTTTTGATCATAGAAACCTAAACCAAACACACCAACAGCACTTGGAGAAGTCTTTAAGCGTGCAAGTGTTTCTGTATAGTCACCCGCAATTTCCACAACACGACCATCTTTACGGAACGTTGTGCAAGCTTTCTTTTTGGCATCTTTATCTAAAGCTTTAATAGCAGCATACGATTCACAACCAGCGTCCACCATTTTCTCCTGGAAGACTTCACGTGTACCATGATTCGAAGCTGGGATTACAAGCGTGATTGGCTCATTTGGTAATGATTTATCAATTTGATTCCAACGTGTATATGGGTTTTTTACCATTTTACCGTTTGAAGGCAATTCAGCTGCCAAAGCTGCAAATACATGTTGTGGACGTAATTTATAAGCTGCTTTGTTAGCATTTGAAGCAAATACGATACCGTCGTAACCGATTTTAATTTCTAATACTTGGTTAACGCCATTTTTCTTACATTCAGCCAATTCGCTCGATTTAATTGCACGAGATGAGTTAGCAATATCGATCGTATTGTCGCCAACACCATTACAAAATTGTTTTAAACCACCCGACGAACCGCCTGAACCAACTACTGGTGTTTTAAATTGAGGGAAGTTATTACCGAATTCTTCAGCCACAATACTTGCATATGGCAATACTGTAGAAGAACCCGCAATTTGAATTGTGTCACGTGCTGCATTTGCGGTTGTTGCTACAGCTGCCCCAGAAAGTGCTAATGCAATTGCAATATTTGTAAAGCGCATCATGTTATCTCTCAATTTATGCAAATTTGGAGTACGCTACTTTTTATTGAAGTATTGTACTTATTTCGATACATGCATTTTGATTTGATAATATGACAATAAGGTTACAGCTTTATTACGATTTTATTATTTTTATTACACCAACCTGCTTATTTATTTTATAATTATATTTCAACGATTTATAATAATTACGGTTAAATACTGATATTTTTATTACCTACTTATTCTTTAATAATTATCCCCCCTAATTCCGCATAAAGATTTCTTCAATCATGATCTAAAAATATGTCAAAGTTATGAATTTTGAGTATCAAAAAAGCGCTCAATTGAGCGCTTTTTTCAAAAAACAATCTATTAATCGATTGGTGGCGTATATGTACCATCAGCAATTGAAGCTTTGATGCGATCAGACTCAGCCAGTACAAGCGCAAGCAAGTTCTTCACATTGTCTAAAGTTGCTACTGGACTTAAAGTTGTCATTTTCAATGATTGAACCTGACCGACTTTAGTCACACCAATATTCGCTTCACCACGTGCAAACAATTCATCCGCAACGTTTTGGTTCAGTGTATCGAGTAATTCTGTTGGGTAACCTTCAGGAATTACACGGAATAAGACTGATGCAAATTGTGGCTCAACCAATAACTCTAAACCATCTGTTGCTTTAATATAATCTGCAACATCACGCGTTAAAGTAACACCATGGTCAATCATAGAGCCGTAAAGCTCTTCACCGAGTGCTTCAATCGTCATCCACAATTTCAACGCATCAAAACGACGTGTTGTTTGTAGCGATTTAGACACTAAGTTTGGTACACCATGCTCTTCATCATAAGCAGAGTTTAAGTATTCCGCTTCATAATGCATAAAGCGATAGTTCGCTTCATCTTTAAGTAAGAATGCACCACAAGAAATCGTTTGGAAGTAATGCTTATGGAAATCAAGTGTGATTGAATCAGAAAGCTCGATACCATCTAACAAATCACGGTGATTATTAGATAGGATTAAAGCACCGCCCCATGCTGCATCGATATGCATCCACGCGCCGTACTTGTTGGTGATTTCACGGACTTTCTTTAAAGGATCAATTGCACCCGCATCGGTAGTACCTGCAGTTGCAACCACACATGCCACAATTTTGCCTTCATTTTGAAGGTGTGCCATGGTTTTCTCTAGTGCATCCATGTCCATACGCGCATTTTCGTCGACAGGCACAGTCACTACAGATTGGAAGCCCATTCCCATCATCGCCATGTTCTTTTGCACAGAGAAGTGAGCATTTTCAGAACAAATGACTTTAACGTTTCGCATCGCTTCCGCAGGTACGCCATCACGCTGAACAGACCACGGATTGCCGTTTTCGTCTTTCCAGTTTTTCGCGATACATGCATCACGTGCAAGCAATACACCCATCAAGTTTGACTGCGTACCGCCAGAGGTGAACACACCTGCTTGACCTGCACCATAACCAACTTTTTGACGAAGCCAATCGATCAACTGAACTTCCATCAATGAACCTGCAGGGCTTTGATCCCATGAGTCCATCGATTGGTTAGTTGCGTTAATGAGTACTTCTGCGATTTGGCTAGTCACCATAGTAGGACAATGCAAATGCGCTAAAGAATGAGGATGATGTACTTTTAAGCTCTTATTAAGGAATAGCTCAACCATACGCTCTAATGACTTTTCCACACCCAATCCTTCTTTAGAAGGATTAAATGCAATTGCACTGCGAAGCTCTTTAATGCTACCGCCTGTGTACATTTTGTCATTTTTTAACCAAGCTGCTACTGCTTGAGTTGCCTGATCCATTGCTGACGTATAGTCAGCAATGGATGCAGCATCATTACAGAGCAAAGCTTTACGGTGTTCTGCAAAATCTACCATGAATTAAGCGCCTCGTACCGCAACTAATGCTTCAGAAATTGCTTTCTTAAAGCGCACAATTACTTCTTCACATTCAGCTTGGTTAATAATTAATGGGCAAAGTAGACGAATCACTGTACCGTTACGTCCACCCTTTTCTAACAACAATTTGTTGTTGAAACACGCTGCTTGGATTGCAGCAGCCAATTGACCATCTGCAGGAAGTGAACCCATATGGTCAGCAGGTTTACGCTCATCAACGATTTCGATACCGATCATTAAACCGCGGCCACGTACATTACCGATACATGGGAATTCTGCAGCTAATTTCTTCAATTCAGCTTGAAGGAAATCACCGCGCTCTTGTGCGTTTTGCGCAAGATTTTGTTCTTTAATCGTTTTGATCGTAGCAAGACCAGTACCCATAGCCAATTGGTTACCACGGAAAGTACCTGTGTGACCTGCAGGCTGCCAAGCATCAAACTTACGCTTAATACCAAGTACTGCAAGTGGTAAGCTTCCACCTACTGCTTTCGACATCACTACAACATCAGGTTCGATACCCGCATGTTCAAAGGCAAACATTTTTCCTGAACGCGCGAAACCAGCTTGTACTTCATCAAGAATTAAAACGATGTTGTGCTTTTCAGTCACTTCACGAATTTTTTTCAACCATTTCACAGGTGCTGTAACCACACCGCCCTCGCCTTGAATCGCTTCAAGGATAACTGCAGCAGGCTTAGTCACACCGCTTTCAACATCTTCGATGAAGTTTTCAAAGAAATAAGTAAGCGCGTCAACACCCGCTTCACCGCCTAAACCTAGTGGGCAACGGTATTCATGTGGATACGGCATGAATTGAACGCCTGGCATTAAACCATTAACAGCGTTTTTAGCAGACAAATTACCTGTCATTGCTAATGAGCCGTGAGTCATACCATGGTAGCCACCAGAGAAGCTGATCACAGTGCCACGACCAGTATATGTTTTTGCAAGTTTAATTGCTGCTTCTGTACCATCTGCACCAGATGGACCACAGAACTGTAGGCAGTACTCTTCTTTACCACCCGGTAATTCAGCAAGTAAAGCTTCAGTAAAAGCATCTTTTAAAGGTGTCGTTAAATCCAAAGTATGTAATGGAAGACCACTCGCTAAAGTGTCTTGAATACTTTGAATGACCGCAGGATGATTATGGCCCAAAGCCAATGTTCCTGCCCCAGCTAAACAATCGAGGTACTCTGTACCTTCAACATCAGTAACCCAGCAACCTTGTGCTTTTGCTATCGCTAAAGGCAATTTACGTGGATAGCTACGAACATTAGATTCCATCTGACTTTGGCGAGTCAAATAGTATTCGTTAGTAGAATTAGGTGCAGGATTTACAGAAGAAACGCTCATATCGAATTACCATCTCTGATATGGGTTAATAGAAATAAGTCGGGTGACTTGCGGTCCTTTGACTCGGTGCTTTATAGAGTTCTAGTTAGCCTATTGTGTAGAGTTATAACTAGAGGGCGCGATGATAACGAATTTTGAAATAAAATAAATAGATTTCTATCGTTTTCACCAGCAGATTCTAAAATATTAATGTGACAAATTGATAACTTGTATAGATTTCAAACTGTACCACTTCTATTTTAGATAAGTTTGAACTTGAGCTAAAGTAAAACAGTCCAAATTATGCAAAAAATGTTCAACTTTTTTTGCTGATTTGAACTGACTTTTTCAGTATTCCTAAATTCGAGCTTGGGCTAAAGCATAGTTTTGTAACATTATGAATCTTATATATTCATGTAGTTGTACGTGTGTGATTAAAACCACTTTTTTCACTCATTTTTTTAAGAATAGTTTCAAGAGCTCTCGATTAAAATACATCAGCAACCCCATCATCACAACGACAATCCCCCACAAGGCTTCATTATGAATAATTTCATTATTTAAGGATGCCCCCAAAACTAGGGCGATGACTGGCGTCATGACATTACTCAAAGACACTGTCGACGCTGCTAAGCGGCGGATTAACCAAAAATAGCACAGCATCGCAACAATTGATGACATGATCATTGTAAACAAAAAACCCACCATCGCTTGCGTACTTGGTAGCACAGTTGGGATTTGTTGCCAAATGAATGGAATGATTAAGAGTGATCCTAAAGCTGAAAAGATTAATGAACCTGTCGCCTGACTCATGGGGCTTAAAGGTGCATTAATTTGTTTGACCCAAAAAATCGAACTGATATACGACACCATACTGATCAGCATCAGAACCACACCCCAAGGATTGACTCGCTCATCTGCAGATTCTGCAAAAACAAATGTGAGACCCAATACGGCAATGACCATTCCACTCCATTGTAAAATAGACAACTTATGTGTTTTTAGGATGAGATGTCCAATGAGACCTGCAATTAATGGCGAAAATCCGAAGATCAGTGCCATTAAGCCTGACGTTAAATAATTTGCTGCTAAGTAGATAAATAACTGCGCACCTATTAAATTTAGGCTACCAGCCACATAACTTTTCAGCGATACATGATCAAACGGGAGTGGATCACGCATCATTTTGAGCAACGCCAAAGCAATTATAGATGCACCAAAGTATCGAATGATGAGCACCCACATTGGATGAATTTCTGCAACACTCCATACAATGGCAAGTGGTGTTGCAGCCCATATCAATACCAATAAGGCATATATACTCGCAACGACCATTATATTTGAGGAACTAGAATTCATAATTTGCTCAAAATTAAATCAATATTTTCTTAGGCACATAAAAAACAGACCTAAGTTACCCTAGGTCTGTTGCACAATCTCACCAAGTTTACTTCACAAGTTTACGAAGGTCTTGGCTAAGATCTAAATATTTATCTGCTTCAAATGCAGCTTGTTTGCTAATCAATTTTTTAAGATGACGCATTTCTTTAGCCGCATTTACCGTAATACCACCAACAATAATACCGTCAGTTACACCGAACAATACAAATGAAGATTCTGCACGTAGCTCAGGATTGATTTCACCACGAACGAGCCATTCAGCCGCTGCCATATCACCTACGAATTGGTAGTTAATGTCCAACTGATCTGTCCAGAACCATGCTGGATTAGGAGTAGGATGTTCTACACCCATTACATGGCGTGCAAAGATACCTGCTTGAAGATTAGCATTTTCCCAAGTCTCAACACGACGGTGGTTACCACAGTCACGAAGTTGAGTTGCCACATCACCTGCCGCATAAATATCAGCATTCGAGGTTTGGCAATTTTCGTTTACTTTGATCGCGAGATCAACGTCAAGACCAGCGTCAACTGCCAACTGCGCATTTGGCACAATACCGATACCATAAACCACAGCATCCGCACGAAGTTCTTGGCCATCAGCCAAAGTCACTACGATTTCTTCGCCATCAAGCTTGCACTCTGCAATTGAGGTTGAAAGACGGACATCCACACCTGCCAATTTTTGCTGTTCAAGCAAGAATTCACTCAAGATGCGTGGCGATGAACGGCCCATCACCATTGGACCCATTTCAATGACAGTGACTTCACATTCTTTGAAACGTGCAGATGATGCAAGCTCAAGACCGATTACACCACCACCAATAAGGATGATACGTTGACCTTTTTGTAACACTGGTACAAGGGCTTGTGAATCTTCAAGATTACGCAGCGTGTAAACATGTTTGCCAAGTGCATCGAAGTTTGGAAGACGACGTGCTGCACCGCCAGTTGCAATCAGCAATTTGTCATAAGCAACAACATCACCATTTTGAAGTTCGACAGTTTTGGCTTCAGCGTTGATTTTCACGACACCATTACCACGAATTGCTGTCACACCAAGATCTGCTAATTTTTCTTCAGATAAAATTTCAATCTTGGTTTCTTCAGGTTTTAAAATCACGTCTTTAGAAAGTGGTGGACGCTCATAAGGAAGATGCGTTTCATCACCAATTAATGTGATTTTACCTTCATATTTGTTTGCACGAAGCTCAAGGATCGCACTTGCGCCTGCTTGACCTGCACCAACGATGACGATGTTGTTTACATTGCTCATGGGATTAACCTTTTAATTCCGCAGATACGATACCGAAGCCCGCAATCCACTCACTAATATCTTCATAGCAGTGAGTTATCATTTCATACTCACCAACTTCGCTCAGTGCAGCAAATGCTGCCATCCAGCAACGCACTTCTTGACCACCACGACCACCTTCGACACGAATTTCTGCCTCAGTCATCGCTTCCATTGCAGCAAAATCTGCTTGTTTAAATTTCTCAAGCAATGCGATATCCCACTCAGGGCTCAGCGGTACTGCAACTGATGTATCTCCAGCAGCAAGTTTCTGACCAACTGCAATAATTTTCGCTTGACGCGCATTACGTGCTTCTTCAGTTGGATTACGGCCAGCAATTAAAAACTCTTCAACTTCTGGTGGCACTGAACCCATTTGAGGTGTTGGTGGATCATGAGACAAACCACCTGTACCCAATACAAGTACACGCTCATTTTCAAGATTAAGTGACTTAATATATTGTCCAACCGCACGGCCTAAAGCAATGGTACGCTTTGTGGTTGGCATTGGTGCGGCAGCGCCATTAATAAATATTGGAATCGTTTTATAACGATCAAGTTTTCCATCACAAAGGAAGTGTAATGGTTGAGTCACACCATGGTCAGCCTGCATACGATATGAGTATGCAACATCAACACCTTCATCTAGAACTTGACGCACAAGTGCCAAAGCCTTGTCTTCAGGAACATCGATTTTATTGTCAATTTTACCGTAATCCCAGTCACCAGCAGCCGTAGCACGGATACCGACACAGAAACTTGGCATAAGGTCGTAGAAAAAACCGTTAAAATGGTCTGGACCAAAAGTAATGATCAGTGTTGGATCGTAAGCTTTTACTTCAGCAGATAATTGTTCAAAAGCAGCACGTACTTTTTGCTCTTTTGACTGATCTTGAGGTGAAGCAAATTCCATTAAAGGACTGTGCGAAGCACAAATAAGTTTAACGGCCATGAGAGACTCCTTAAAAGGAAGGCAGCCTTAGAACAGGCTGCCGATAAGTCCATTTTTTAGACTAGATTTTATTCGTCAAAGAAACCAGCACGTGGTTGACGTAGACCACGAATACCCAAACCACATTCTGCATTGATCAGAACACCAGTTAAAGGTCGGTTATTTTGACGAGATGCCAAGAGCACATAAGAACCTGTCATTTCTTCAGGCTCAGGTAAGAAGTTCAACGGCATACCACGCGCGATTTTCTCAGGATCACGCGCATCTAAAAGACCTAGATTTTCTTGGCCTAATGATGCAGCACCTTTAATGTTTACATTCATACCTGACGGCGCAACAGCATTCACACGAACTTTGGGTGCAAGCTCGTACGCCAATTCCTTCATGATGCCTACGCCAGCATGCTTAGATGCTGTGTAAACTGGACCACCACCCGCAGAATATAATGCTGAGTTAGATAGTGTGAAGATTATCGAACCTTCAGATTTTACTAACTCATCAAGTGCAGCTTTAGCACCTAGAATTAATGCTTTCGTATTAATTCCCATGATTTCGTCAAACGCTTTATCAAGTTGCTCACCTGAAGTATTGACGATATCTGCGTAGTGATCCCAGATTCCTGCATTACCAATAAAGCAATCAAGCTTACCAAAACGCTCAACAGTTGCTTTTACAGCACGGACATTGTCTTCATAGTTGGCAACATCACCAGCGATTGCAACAATTTGATCACCAAAGCGTTCTTTTAAAGCATCGACTTTAGATTGTGAACGTTGTAACACACCAACGTGCGCACCTTCTTCAAGGAAGCGTTCAACTAAAGCCCAACCTAAACCAGAACCACCACCTGTGATCAGTGCAACTTCGCCTTTAAGCCAACCCATGATTACTCTCCTGCCATCTCAACGTATAACGCACCATCTTCAACAATCACTGGGAAAGTTTGAATTGGATCTGTCGCTGGTAAACATAATGCTTGACCGGTTTTTAAACAGAAGCGAGCTGAATGCAATGGGCATTCGACAGTGCCATCGTCTTCAAGATAACCTTCTGACATTGAAGCATTACCATGAGAACAACGGTCATTCATTGCGAAGAACTCACCACCATTGTTAAACACTGCAAGCGCATCGATACCATTAACGCCGCAATCTACTTTCAACGCTTCGCCTTCGTCTAATTCGTCAACTTGGCAAACAAAAATCTTATTCATTAGAAGAACACACTCAGGTTGTGAGAGTTATAGGTAACTTGATCAAGCGTGATCTTACGGTTGAAAATTTGGAAGCCTAAGCCACCTTCAACTTTACGGATCTTGTCATGACGTTTACCACAGTAAATCGTGACATCTTTCTCTTTTTGTGTACGGTACAAAAGATATGTAACGTATACATCGTATTCGCCTTCAACTTCAGTAGCTTCTACGATCACGTTACTCACCATATGAGTTGTACGTGATGGAGGCTCTTCAGCCCAAGCCATACCTGTTTCAAGACGAGCAACACGACGCTCTAAAAGATCTTTCGTATCATTGAACACCCAAGTTGTAGGTGGTTCAATTGAACGACGACGATCACGCGTTTGAGCATTTGGTGTTGTACGTAGCGTGTAAGAAATATCTTCAGCTAACGTATCTAACCAGTCGCGGAATTTCCAATCGTCAAGCAATTTCGCTTCACGATAGAGGAATTGGCTAATTTGATGGTGAAGTTCTAAACTCACTTGACTCATTTCATAAGCTCCTTCTCATATTCGTCAGCTGCTTTCTCAACATCTTCCCATTTTTCATGGATTAGCAAGTCTGCCCAACGACGGTACATGCCGCGTGCCGCAGTTTCTGAGAAAATGTAGTTGGTGATACCAGGGATACCATCTTCACGAATTTTCTCGTTACCAAGACCCATTTCCATAATGAGTTTGTTTTGACGCGCTTTGTAACCACGTAATACTTTTTGAATTTCGATCCAGTTTTCAGAGTCATCTTGCTCTAAGAAACCAGCTGGACCAAATGCACGTGTCGCAGAACGTTCAAACGCTTCTTTCACTTCTTGTGACGCTTCAGCATCCGCAATACAGAACGCCCATACTTCAGTTTTGTTTGGACCACGTGGGTGCCATACGCGAAGTGTTGCTGTACCGTTTAACCAAGACAATGTTGGGAACATAGTGTTATGACCAGCAAGACGTAACGCACGAATTTCACCAAGACGCTCTTTAACTTCTTCGTAAGTTTCGCGGAAATAGTTCGCTACTTCACCATCAACCCATACGTTTGCATCTGGTTTCTCTGTAAAGAAGAAGCCTGAACCGTGACCACGTGAACCATATTGGATCGCGTCTTTCGCAGTTTCCCATACAGGACGTGCAGTTTGCGCAGCACCTAATTTCTTAGTAGATTCGTCATCAGGTTTAGCACCTAATACTTGAATCGCAGATGCGTGAGAGAACAATGCATGATATTGGTCAGATGCAAACTGTTCAGCCGCAAATTTCCAGTTACATTCGATTTCCCACTTATGAACACCACCGATGATCTCAGTACCACCTGGACGACGATCTAATACGCCATCTAAGTACCAAGCGATATCACCCATGTATTCTTCAAGGTCTGGAGTTGTTTCATCCCAACAACCGAAGATTAAGCCTTTATAAGACTTCACACGGTTTACTTCGATCAAACTCCACTTCTCTTTACATGCGCCTTGAGGGAATGCACGATCTTCAAGAGGAATATCTTTAAGAGAGCCGTCTACGCCATAAGACCAACCGTGGTATGGACATGTAAATGCACGAGTGTTACCGCAGTCAGCAAAGCTCACGCGCATTGAACGGTGACGACATTGGTTTAACAATGCTTTGATTGAACCGTCTTTTTGACGTACCACGATGATCGGATCTTCACCCATATAGGTATTGAAGAAATCACCAGCCTTTGGAATTTGGCTTTCATGGCAAAGGAATAACCATGTACGACCGAACACACGTTCAAGTTCTAGTTCATAGATATCTGGATCTGTATAAATAGATGGCGTGATACGTCCATTTTGTGCATCGACTAAAGCATCGATTTCGCGCACATCAATTTTCCCACTCATGAAAAGCTCTCCTGTGACTAAATTAGACACAAACTAATAGACTCAACTTTGCAGAGATAATGAGTTTTGAACGAGTTTTGGGGAAATATTTTTTTTGTTTGAATCAAGATGTTTTATCGATAAATTAATCAATTGCTGAATACGTGAATTTTACCATATTTTAATAATAACGTTGATATTTCAATATGCTCAGCCCCACTTCACCGAATATCCATTTGTGAACTATACTCGCACTTGATCATATTTAGACATTATATGAATCAATCTTTGGATGATTTTTTATGGAACTACGACACCTACGATATTTCATTGCTGTGGCAGAAGAACTCAACTTCACCAAAGCAGCCTTGCGCCTTTATACTGCTCAGCCATCATTGAGCCAGCAGATTAAAGATCTTGAAGATGAAATTGGCGTCCCTTTGCTTTATCGTACAAAACGTAAGGTAGAACTCACTGAGGAGGGTCAAGTCTTCCTTGAACAAGCTCGCCTCACGATAGCCCAAGCAGACAAAGCAGTCGCAATGACTCGTCAGATTGCCAAATCTAAACAGCAATTGTTACGTATCGGCTTTGTTCCTGTAGTTGAAATGAAAATTTTTCCTTACGTTCTCCCTAATCTTCGTGTTCAAAACCGGGATTTAAAGATTGAATTGTTAAGCTTAAACAACTCCGATCAGTCAAAAATGTTAAAAAAAGGCGAAATTGATATCGCTTTTACTCGTCAAAATCTATTTAGTGATGAAATCGAAAGTCAATTTGTTTTACGAGAACCTTTGATTTTCTTACTCCCCAAAGATCATCCACTCGCTAAATACGATCGCATTCCAGTAAAAGAGCTCGATGGAATCGATTTCATTATTCCTTCTGAACAGCAATCTCAAACCCTAAATAAGATCATTCTAGATTTTGCAAAATACCATCAAATCAATTTAAATATTGTTCAAACTGCAGACAATATCCTCTTTAACATTAATTCTATTGGCATGAACCTGGGCTGTACTTTTCTACCTGGATATATCGCACCACTGACGATGAACAACACCGTGATTCGCCCGCTAGACGTGGAATTACCTTCAATCGATTTATTTGCAAGCTATAGAAAAAGTACTAACTCAGAAGGCGTCAAAAAATTTATGGACTTATTGAGCTCTGTTTTTTACCTTGATATTAATCGTCATTAATTAATTTTTTTTCAAATTAATGATCACCGTTAAACATAGCGGTGATTTTTATTTTTTATTTCAACCATCAGTCTTAGACTTTAGTCTAATAAAGTTTTACGAATATCATCATAAATTGTATGAATTCAGGCTTTAGAATAGACTAATTTTTAAACAACCCATTAACTAACTAGACTTGCTCTACCACTTAAGTCTAATGAATTAAAACAGATCAATGCTCAATATTGATTATCAATATGCAGATTTAAACGTATTAAACACATGTTCTGTATTTTCAGTTTTAAAAAAGAGGATGATTAAATCATCCTCTTTTTTAGTTTTTTAGGATCTGAAATTATTTAACACCATGAACTGCTAGATAATTTTTGATCACCGTATTAAATTCTTCTGCTTTTTCAACTTGTGACCAGTGACCGCACTGACTGAAAATATGTGCATCAGCATTAGGAACGATATTTAAAATGTCCCAAGTACGAGACACAGGAATCACCACATCTTGAGTACCATGAATCAATAATACAGGAACTGTAATATCTTTCATTTTTTCAAAGTCTAATGGGAACTCGAAACGATCACGGTCACGCGCACCCACAACATCCATTAAACGATCAGATGCATAGTCATTCGCCGCAGAATCAAAACGTACTTTTACCAGCTCATCTGTAATTAAGTCTTTATTTACAACGAACATTGAAAGTGTCTTACGAATACCTTCTTCTGTTAAAACTGGGTTTGCATGCGCTTTTAGGGCTGCAGTTTGTTTTGCACCACCTGTACCCATTGAAACAATACCGAGTACACGCTCTGGATAATCAAGTGCCAATTGGAATGCTAACCAACCACCTAGCGAATTACCTACTAACCATGTTTTTTCAATACCAAGTGCATCAAGAGTACGAATTGCATGATCAACCCATGCACGGATACCGTATTGAGTTCCTGGTGCAACGACAGTTTGACCATAACCAATGGTATCAATTGCGATACAACGCGCTTGCTCACCAATTGCAGGTAAATTCAACCACCAGTTAGCAGCTGCTGATACACCAGTACCAGAACCATGAAGGAATAAAATAGGCGTGCCTTCACCAATTTCATGATAATGGGTTAACTCACCTTCAGCAGTTTCGATCCATTTATCTTCTAAACCAAAGAATGAATCCGTTTTATATTCTGGAATTTGAACAGTGCTCATCATAGTCCTCTAACTGTCTATAACTGATCATATATTTGTGAAACAATCATCAGTTGATGTTTACAAATGATAGTTTTACAGTCTTATATTAACTGCTCTGTACCTTTCAACTGATACAAATTTACGATTGCATCCATCTTTTTACCAATTAAATAAATTACTGTTTTTTCTTATTTTTTTAAAATCAATATTCACCCTCTAATATGACTTGATAAGATCTCGATATGATCCTTGCTCATCATATCGAGATCAATTTCATTTTTTAGAATTTATAACTATAACTTAACGCCACACGATGCTCTTCTAAATCACTCAAGGTACCTGGAACATTGATGTTGTTATAATTAGTATCAATGAACATATAGTTGAAACCAAGACCTTTATACTTACCTTCTGGCACAACATAGTTCACGATGATGTTATTTTCATTCTCGCGACCTCGACCTGGTGTTGCCGTATCAATATTCCAACCTTGGAAATGACGTACAGTGGCAGATAATCCTGGTACACCCATTTCTTTAAAATTATAGGTATAACCTACACTCCAAGATTTCTCATCCTTACGGATAAAACTCGCGACTGACCAGTTATCTAAATAAGGTTGTGGCACCCAACCACCCAATGTTGGGAATAGTGTCGCTTTATCTCCATGCTCGCCAAACATCTCTTGATAACCCAATTGAACAGTATGCATACCATGATTGACTTTCGCCCCCATAGAAATTGCTTGGCTATCAATTTCACCAAAAAGTTTATCGCCAGTTTCACTGTTATCGAAGTAACGAATATGTGCATCTAAATTCGTTTTTTCATCAAGTTTAGTTTTATAGCTTGCAGCAACATAATGTTGCTTGAAGATGTCAGTTAAATCAGCGAACCAATAACTACCACCAATCTTTGATGTAAACTGGTGATCAACACCAACAATATACATTCCATCATCAGTTGTGAGACCTTGAGCTTCTGCCTTCGCAAAATCATTGTTTGGGAATAAGGTCAAATCTTGATACTGATTATCGTAACGCGCATTAATACCATCAATATAAGCTAAGGTTAATTTAGTATCCTGAATATCTTTCGACTCTAACCATGCACCACTATAAGTAGTTAATAATTGGCGTGATGGATCGAAGAAAATAACTGGTGACATCGGCAATAAATCACCTACTTTAAGTTCAGTTTCAGAAACTTTAACTTTTAAAGTCGCGCCGAATTTAGCATTATCGCGTTCTGTACGACTTTGACTGTTATCATATGGCATATGAATGTCATTTACAGAATCACGCGATTTCAATCCAATTGCATATTGAGCCAAGAGATCTGCACCAACTTGAATGCCTGCACCAATATCGTGATAACCCGATTTAGCATCTAAAGTGATTGCTTGCGTCCAGTTACCATAATCTAGATTTGGTGCTGTATCGTAATTACGTTCTAAATAGAAATTTTTAAATTTAAGCTGAACATTTGAATCAGCCACAAAATTCGCGTGAGCAGCAGTTGTCCCTAGAGTTGTTGCAGCAATCATTGCTAGCCATAATTTTTGATGACGCATGGCTTCATCCTATACTCAAATCAGCGTTGATGAGCATATTGCTAAATTGTGCACTCTGAAGAAATCAGACTAGAGTCTAAAAAAAATTTAGACTTTTCCGATGAAAAACAATACTTTAAAAACTCTCATTGTTATAAACAATTAATAATAGCTCAGTAACTAAGCAAATTAACTTTTACTATGGATAATTTATTATATTTTAATATCTTACAAATTAACCCAGAAGCATTTTGCCATTTTATTTAATAGTTTTTAAGTTTAACAATGACGATACGCTCTACACCAAATCACTCAATATAAGCACCCAAACATCTCACGCAATTGTTTTTTTATATGTATATTTTCTAAATTCATAAAAAAAGCACTCCTAAGAGTGCTCTTTCAAATCAATTTTAAATTATGCGTTAAGTTCTTTTGCTTTCGCCATAGTCAAAGCTAGATCTTCAATCATGTCTTCCTGACCACCAACCGTACCACGGCGACCAAGCTCCATTAAGATTTCACGCGCAGATACGCCATATTTCGCTTCAGCACGTTTAGCAAACAATAGGAATGAAGAGTAAACACCCGCATAACCCAAAGTTGCCGCATCACGGTCTGCACGAATTGGGTTGTGCATCATTGGAATCACGAGATCTTCAGCAACGTCTTGTACTTTGAACAAGTCAACGCCAGTGTCCATACCCATACGGTTAGCAACAGCAATAAACAATTCAAGTGGCGTGTTACCTGCACCAGCACCAAGACCAGCAGATGCTAAATCCACACGCACTGCACCAGCTTCAACAGCAGCAACAGTATTTGATACACCCATACCTAAGTTGTGGTGACCGTGGAAACCCAACTCAATGCTTGGGTCCAAGTGTTGACGTAAGTGACCAACGCGATCAATTACATCTTGAGGAAGCATGTAACCTGCTGAGTCAGTCACATAAATACAGTTTGCACCGTAAGACACCATCTTCTTCGCTTCTTCTAAAAGACGCTCTGGAGATGCCATGTGAGCCAACATTAAGAAGCCCACTGTGTCCATTTCTAATTTACGCGCAGCGGTGATGTGCTGTTCAGAACAGTCAGCTTCAGTACAGTGAGTTGCAACACGAATCGTTGATACACCGATTTCATGTGCCATTTTCAAGTGGTCAACCGTACCGATACCAGGAAGAAGAAGTGCAGAAACTTTTGCATTCTTCATACGCGGTACAACAGCAGACAAGTATTCTTCGTCAGTCGCTGCAGCAAAACCGTAGTTTACTGATGAACCACCAAGGCCGTCACCGTGAGTGACTTCAATTAATGGTACGCCTGCATCATCAAGTGCTGTTGAAATTGCAATCATTTGCTCAACAGTCGTTTGATGGCGCTGCGGATGCATACCATCACGTAAAGTCATATCATGAACAATAATCTTAGACATGCGGTTGCTCCTTAAGCTTCTTCTTTGTTGAATACGTGTTCAGCAAACATTTCTGCTGTACGAGCAGCTGCAGCTGTCATAATGTCGAGGTTACCTGCATATTTCGGCAAGAAATCACCCAAACCTTCTACTTCCAAGAAGATAGAAACACGGTTACCATCAAAAATTGGACCATTTACAAGTTTGTAACCTGGTACATATTTTTGCACTTCTTTAATCATCGCGTGAACTGATTCAGTGATCGCAGCTTGATCTGGCTCACCTTCAACAAGACAGTGTACTGTGTCACGCATCATAAGTGGTGGCTCAGCAGGGTTAATGATGATGATCGCTTTACCTTTTTTCGCACCACCAACTTTCTCAATAGCACCCGCAGTTGTACGTGTGAATTCGTCGATGTTTTTACGTGTACCAGGACCTACAGATTTTGTAGACACAGTCGCGATGATCTCACCATATTCAACAGGTTGAACACGTGAAACTGCTGCAACCATAGGAATTGTCGCCTGACCACCACACGTTACCATATTCACGTTAGGCACTTCACCTTCTGCAAGTAAAGCTTCTAAGTTCACAGGTGGAACACAGAAAGGACCAATTGCAGCAGGTGTTAAGTCAATCATCAGTACACCAAGTTCATTTAACTTGCGGCTGTTTTCAGCATGTACATATGCAGACGTTGCATCAAAAGCAATTTTGATATCATCTTCAATGACGTGAGGAAGAAGACCATCAACCCCTTCTGCAGTGGTTTTTAAACCCATTTTCGCAGCACGAGCAAGACCTTCAGAAGTAGGATCGATACCCACCATCCAAACTGGCTCTAACCATTCGCTACGTTGAAGTTTGTAAAGCAAATCAGTACCAATGTTACCTGGTCCGATCATTGCACATTTAATCTTTTTCATTAACGTACTCTCTCAAAATTCCGACTTATTCAGCAGCGAAAGCAGCAGTCACTGAACCAAAGCCTTCAATCTCAACTTTGAATTCATCACCTGGGTTTGCTACAACCATAGGGCCTAATGCACCTGTTAAAATAATGTCACCAGCTAACAATGGACGACCACGACGTACCATTTCATCAGCAAGCCAGACAGCTGCATTTAAAGGGTTTGCTAAGCAAGCCTTACCAACACCTTGAGACACGACTTCTTCACCACGTGTCATGATCATTTTACAATTCACTAGATCAAGGTTATCGAGTTTTACAGGACGTGAACCCAATACAAATGCAGCTGAAGATGCATTATCTGCGACAGTGTCAATCAAACTGATCTTCCAGTTTTCAATTCGACTATCCACCACCTCAACAGCAGGAAGTGCATAATCAGTCGCGCTGATAATGTCAGCATAAGTGTGTTTTTCTTTCGTTAAATCTTGTTTGATCACCAAAGCGATTTCCGCTTCTACTTTAGGTTGGATCAATAGACCTGCAGGAATCGCCTCTCCATCACCATAAGCCATGTCTGCAAACAGCATACCGAAGTCAGGTTGATCTACACCGAGTTGTGCTTGAACCACTTTTGATGTCAAACCGATTTTACGCCCAACTAAACGACGACCTTCTGATAAGGCACGCGCTGTATTCACTTCTTGTACAGCGTAAGCGATATCTACATCAGCAGCTTCACCACCCAACGTTGGGCGAATTGGTGCGATTGCACTTTGTGATAATTCAGCAGTTCGTAACGCTTGTGCTACTGATTCAACTACAGCAGAATTAGACATCAAGACTTCCTTCAACTTCATTCGATGATCTATTTGACCTTAGGAAATTGCTTGAAAACAACCTTCTAAAGGACAAATTCTTTTAGAGAGATACCTGCATCTCTGATGAGAGCTAGAATGGAAAAATCTTGACCTATATGCCAATACTTATTTTCTTTATGACAATAGTTTCAGACTATAAATAATTTATCAAATCAAGACACTATCTTATTGTTTTACATGTTTTTAAAAATTTATTATTTAAATATACAGAATGTTTAATCTATTTCTAATACTACTTATTAGACCATTGATAATAGAATTATCCATGAATTACAAATTATTAATGCACTAATCCAAAGACAAGTTATATTCTTTTATTGTTCAACTACAATTCAATTAAAATACATTTTAAAAGCCTTGTTAAGGCGACTTAAGTCGTAAAATCGGTGTTGAATATTACAATTGCTACTATCTCATCACCAAATAATCACATTTTCTCTCCATCAAAAAAGATTAGAATATTCTGTAGAATATTCATCAGGTGAAGATACAGAGATAACAATGAAATTATTAAAACTGCCACTATTGATCTTAGCTACCGGGATTAGCTTTTCGGTACTTGCTGACACAGAACCTAAAACTAATATTATTAATCTTCAAGCAGACGCTTCTAAACAAGTCTCTAATGATGAAATGCACGCCATTCTATTTATTGAAAAAAGTAATAAACAGCCTGCACAACTTTCAACACAAATGACTCAATTGATGAATCAGGCCATCAACATCAGTAAAAAATACCCCCAAGTTAAGGTCGAAACAGGTTCTCAGACCACTTACCCTGTCTATGACAACAACAATTCAACAAAACTGAAGGAATGGCGCGGCCGCGCTGAAGTGAATATTGAAAGCAAAGATTTTAAAGCAGCGAGCCAGTTAATTAGCGAGTTACAACAAGATTTTCAAACACAATCGATTAATTTCACTGTTTCCACTGAAAAACGAAAGCAGGTTGAAAATGAGTTATTGACAGAAGCCACGCAAAATTTCCAACAGCGCGCTCAGGTTCTCACTAAAGCTTGGAATCGTTCTAGTTATAACTTGGTTAACTTGAATATGAACACCAATAATTATTCACCAAGACCATTAGCCATGGCACGTGCCGCAATGGTTGTAGAGAGTGCACCCGCTGCAGACTCACAAAATATGGCTGCTGGAGAATCCACAATCACAGTCAATGCAAATGGATCAATTCAATTAAAATAGTTCGCTATTAAAGTTCAAAAAGCCACTCAATAAGTGGCTTTTTTTGTTTCTTACTTTTTAAATGGGAAGGCATATTTCACAATACGTCCCAAAACCTGACCATATTGTTTAAATAAACTCGCATTATTGTAATTCAAGCCGTATTTTTCACACACCGCTTTCACTTTAGGCCCCATTTGACGGTAACGTCGAGCAGGAATATCTGGATAAAGATGATGCTCAATCTGATGACTCAGATGCCCCGTCAGAATATGGAATCCTTCTGAACCTGTGAGGTTAGAAGACCCACGAATTTGACGCATATACCAATGGCCACGGCTTTCATTTTCTAAAACTGACTTCGGGAAAACTTCCACATCTTTGGTGAAATGACCGCAGAAAATAATACTGAATGTCCAAATATTACGAATACCATTAGCGACTAAATTACCTGTTAAAACGGGTAATGCTGCAGGACCAGCGATGAGTGGGAAGAAAACATAATCTTTAAATAACTGTTTCCCCATTTTCTTTTTCATCGGGTTCAAACGTTGTTGAAATTCTTCTTTGGTCATGCGCCCTTTTAAGCGCTTACCAATTTCTAAGTTCTGAATCGCTACACCCCACTGGAATAACAAACAGAATGGAATACTGTAAAGTGGTTGTAATAAATATCCTTTTTTCCAGCGTTGCTCTGGGAACAAACGAAGAATTCCATAACCAATATCATCATCCATACCTTTAATATTGGTATAGGTATGGTGTTTGTAGTTGTGGGTTTGGCGCCAATCATCAGATGTGCCGACGATATCCCATTCGTAAGTTGTCCCTTTAAATTTAGGGTCGTTCATCCAATCATATTGACCATGCATCACATTATGGCCCAACTCCATGTTTTCCATGATTTTGGCAAAACCAAGCAAGCCTGTGCCTAAAAGCCATGCTGGAGGAAACCAGCCAGCAAATAAGCATGCACGTCCAAGGATTGAACTGTAGCGAATCGCTGCATACACTCGCTTAATATACTTTTCGTCTTTTTCACCTAAATCATCAAGAACTTCCTGCTTAATTGCATCAAGTTCACGTGCGAGTTCATCAAGTTGTGCATCAGTGAGTTCACGATTTTTTGGGTTTTTGAAATATTGTGCTTGAACTGGCATATTCATGATTATTCTCGCTTATAGGTCGATAGTGAGATCAGACTGAGCTGAATTGATACAGATTTTGAGCAGATTTCCAGGCTCAGTATTTTCTGCACCATTGACGAGGTTTTTAGTTGCACCTTGCGCTTTATGGCATGCACATTTATTACATACCCCCATGCGGCAACCGTGCTGTGGGCGAATATTTTGTTGCTCTAAACTTGCAAGTATTGATTGTCCCTTTGGAATCGTGACGACCTTATTTGATTTCGTAAGTGTGACCTGAACAAAACCAGTCTCATCACTAATGAATGGTTCAACACTGAATGCTTCACCTTTAAATTTATGAACACGAGTATCAGTTAGTTGTTCAGCAACTTGCACAAATCCTGCTGGACCGCATGCATAAACCGTATATTGATCTAAGGATTCGATAGCAGTTAAATGCGAATCTTCTAAACGGGAATCAGCCACTTCATCTTGAGTGGTAAAAAATTCAACATTAAAATTTGAGTGTTGATTCGCCAAAGCAATCAACTCTGTTTGAAATGCTAAATCTTTTGTTTTTTTTGCCCAGTACATCAATTTAACTGACTGAACTAATTTTTTTTCTTGCTGCAATAATGCCTTGATCAAGCTGTACATTGGAGTAATACCACTCCCTGCGGCCAGCATTAATAGAGGTGTATTTACACTTCCAAGTGTCATATCTCCATAGGGTGCACCAAACTCAACAATATCGCCTACCTCAGCAATATCGTTAATCCAAGAACTGACTACACCCTCATCGACTTTCTTAGCAGTCAACAATACATGTTGAGTGTCGATTTTGGTCAAACTATAGGTACGTTCAAAACAACGACCTCGTGTCGTGACAATAACTGGATGATGTTGCCCTGCTTCACCAAACTGAAATTTTCGATTAACCGCAATTTTTAAGCTGACCGTATCATTTGCAACTTGTGTACGTTCAACAATTTTGCCTAATGATTGATTCACCGACCAAATTGGATCGATCTTTTGCAACCAAAAATTGGCAGCATTCGGATCAAATACAGCATTTACTGCGGATCTAATCAAATTTTTAGGTGGCTTAACTGCTTGCATTATGGGCTCATCACAGTGGGTTTAGAATTATTATACACATGTATATATATTTGTATAGACACTTGTATATCATCTATTGATTTCCATATCCTGACACAGATCGATATAATGCAACTCTAACTGTAAACTTCTGATATTTATGAGCAGCTCTACGATTACTCTTTCTCCTCTACATGCCAGTGAATCCGCATCCATTTTGGAGCATCCAACTGCACGTACAGTCGGAAGAAAAGCCACAATCACGAAAGAAGAATTATTCCAAGCTGCTCTCAACCTTATCGGACCTCAAAAAAGCATCGCATCTTTAAGCTTGCGCGAAGTTGCCCGTGAAGCAGGAATTGCGCCAAACAGTTTTTATAGACATTTTAAAGATATCGACGAACTTGCCATTGAATTGATTGATCGCTCAGGTATTGTTTTACGTCAAATCTTGCATCAAGCTCGCTTAAAAGCAGTTCGCAATTCAAGTATTGTGCGTAGTTCAGTTGAAGTATTTATTGAACAGTTAGATGCTGACGAAGGTAATCTGAGCCTGTTGTTACGTGAAGGTTATACTGGTTCTGCCTCTTATAAAGAGGCGGTTGAAAAACAGCTCAATTACTTTCAGCAAGAACTCATGGATGATCTTGTTCGTCTTGAGCAAAATAACCCTCATAAAATCAAGCATCCAGAATTGGCTGCAAAAGCGATTACTCAATTGGTATTCACTATGGGTGCTAAATTAATCAACATGCCACACGATGAAAGAAAAGTTGTAGCTGAACAAACGATGACGATGATCCGAATGATTTTAGAAGGCGCACGTCATCTGAAAGAATAAATACTGAGTGTAAAAAAAGCCCTTCAGTTGAAGGGCTTTTTTATTACTTTTCCCAAATAACTTCTTTATTTTGAGCAACCCAAGTTGGAATAAGGGCTTCGTACTTCGCCTCAATTTTATTACGCTTAATCTTCATAGTCGGCGTCAACATATCGTTATCCATCGTCCACAAATCCATGATGACCACAAAGAATGCAATTTTTTCATGCGGTTCAAGCTTTTCATTAATTTCATTCTTTAACTCAATTAATTTTGCTTCGATATCATCACGTTTATTATCTTGCTGTAATTTATTGCGAATTTCTTCTGCCAACATCACAAAGGCGATCGGCTGTTTATGGCTTGCACCACCAACACAGACAGATTCAATCATTTGGTTATTACCAATCTTTTGTTCAATTGGTACAGGCATTACATACTTACCTTTCTGAGTTTTAAAGATGTCCTTTACACGTCCAGTAATTTTTAGACGGCCAGTCGCATCAATTTCACCCATGTCACCTGTTCTTAAATAACCATCTTCAGTCAAATCTTCAGCTGTTTTTTCTGGGTTTTTGTAATAACCCAACATTGTTCCTGGGCTTCTGACTAAAATCTCACCATTCTCATCAATCTTGCAGTCTACTCGTGCTTGAACATGTCCGACATATCCACTCATATATTCACCCATACGTGTGATATGCGAGTATCCACAGTTTTCTGTCATTCCATAAACTTCAAGCAACTCTAAGCCCAAATTACGATACCATTTAATAATATCTACGGGTAAAGGTGCAGAACCCGTTAAAGCATAACGAACATGATTCAAACCCAATTTTGCCAAGAGTTTTTGCTTAATCTTATTGCCCAAGAATGGGATTTTAAACAACACGTTTTGTACATTCAGTGGAATTTTTTCATTGATCCCCAAATAAAATTTAGTCCATAAACGTGGCACAGAAAAGAAGATCGTTGGTTTTGCACGATTAAGATCTTCAATAAATGTATCTAATGAATTGGCAAAATAAACGGTAAAACCACAAATCATCACGGATGATTGAATAAATACACGCTCTGCAACATGAGCTAGCGGCAAGTAAGATAAAGCACGATCTTTTTCTGAAACACCAAACGTAGATTTCAGCTCACTCGCAGGTGAGAGCAAGGTCTTATAACTTTGCATAACACCCTTAGGTAGACCTGTACTGCCCGAGGTATAAATAATGGTCGCAAGCTCATCCTCATTTGGAAAATAAGGCTCACTGGTTGGTGCTGTTTTCGCAGTGATTTCATCCCATGTTGGCGCATTATAGTCAGGTGCCAATGGCAATTTAATACAATGCATATCTTGCGGGATGATTTGTTTCACATCGTTCCAACTGTCGCCAATACCATCCAATTTACCGATAAACAAAGCCTTAGTTTCACTATGATCTAGAACATATTTGGTTCCTTCACCATTGAGAGTCGTATATAAAGGAACCGACACATGACCTGCCATCCAAATTGCAAGATCTGCCATAATCCAATGCGCACTATTCTTACCAAAAATTGCAATCTGAGAACGACCAGGCAGATTCAAAGATTGTAAATAAGCAGCCATTTTTTTGACTTGACTGGCCACTTCTCCCCAAGTGTATTTAATCACCTGACCATTTGGTAAAGGCTGAACCAAGAAATCTTGGTTTGGCGATTTCTTTTCCCAATACATTAAATAGTGAATATGAGTCGGTAAAAACTCAAATTGGTTGTTGTTCTGATTTACTTCCATGTGTAATGACTCCCAATAACGCATCATTGTTGTTATGTAATGACTCATAACCGAAAGCTGATTTAATCGTTTTAAACTCGTCCTGAGTTCCTGATTGCCGAGTAAAAACTACAGCTTTACGATTTAAATTTTCGAATTATTTTCTATTTTCTATCATGAATTCTGATCAAAATCCAACCATTATTTTGCTCAATTTAATTGCGCTATATTTTTGATAAAATTGTAATTTAAGACCAATGTGTTGATGATTATCGCCAATGTACTTGGACAATGATTATCCTATAACTAAATCAAACTCATGGATAGAGATTGATCATTATGGCTCAGATTGCCACTATTTTACGTGCAAAAACTCAACTCATGGCTGTCAAAGCCCTCACCCTTGCAATCCCAGTATCACATCCTCTCGTATTTGCGGGTGAAGATTCATCAATGCAATTGTGTGGCAATATTGCTCAGCTCGGCATGAAAAAAGTGATGATTGTGACTGATGCAGTATTGGTCAAATTAGGTGTCATACAACCCATTCAAGATCAATTACAGCACAATGGGATTGAAGTTGTTATTTTCTCTGATGTAAAACCTGATCCAACTTGTGAAATTGTCGAAAAATCTCTAGCACTGTTTAAAAATACCGCATGCGATAGCGTATTGGGTATAGGGGGTGGTTCGACGATTGATACAGCAAAAGTATTAGCGCTCGCAGCCGCAAACCATAAATCGCCTAAACAACTTTTTGGAATTTTAAAAAGCCGTAAACCTGCATATCCATTGTTCGTGATTCCGACCACCGCAGGTACAGGTTCTGAAGTTACCATTGCCGCAGTTATTTCAGACAGTGAAACTCATATTAAAGGCTTAGTTATTGATCCCAAAGTCGTTCCATTAGCAACTGCTTTAGATCCCGTCATCATGAAAGGCATGCCACCTGCTATCACTGCTGACACTGGCATTGATGCCCTTACTCATGCAATTGAATCGTGGGTAAGCGGATTCGCCAACAAACAATCAGATTATTACGCCAGTGCAGCCATGAAATTGATCATGGAGAATTTAAAAAAAGCATTTGAAGATGGTCAGAATATTGCAGCACGTGAAGCAATGGCGCTCGGTTCTCATTATGCTGGTTTGGCAATGAATAGTGCTGGAATTGGCTATGTACATGCTTTGGCGCATCAATTAGGGACTCAATATCAAATCCCACACGGACGCGCTAATGCCATTATCTTGCCTCATGTTCTAGAATTTAATCGTAAAGCATCAGAAAAACGCTTAGCACTAGCAGCGAAGAAAATTGGTTTAAGCTCGTCACACACTTCGGATGAACAAGCCGCAAATATATTCATTCAAAGCGTAAAGCAATTACTCAAAGATTTGAAAATCAATACTGAGATTCCGAATTTAAAAAAGCAAGATTTCCCAGAGATGATTAAATCTGCTTTTACTGAAGCCCATGGAATTTATGCCGTACCAAAATACATGAATTATTCAGATGCTGAGCAAATTTTAAATCGACTTTAATGCCAATAAGGCACGAATAAAAGCTCAGTATACAATCGTGTCTACTGAGCTTTTTTAATTTGCGACAAGGAATGCCGCCATGTTAAAAAATTTAGATTCACTAAACCCCTTTATTCATGTCACGATTGAGAATAGAATCCTGACCATCAAAATTGATCACCCCGAGCAAAAAAATGCTTTAACTGGGGAAATGTACAATGACATTGCAAAAATATTGGATGCGGCAGATCAATCTCAACAAGTGAATGTTGTGATTTTACAGGGTAACGAACATGATTTTACCGCAGGAAATGATCTGAAAGATTTTATGTCTGCCGCTCAAAAATATGTTGGTTTAGCCGCTGATGCTACACCACCATTTGTCTTCCTAAAAGCGATCGCAAGATTTTCTAAACCTATTATTGCTGCGGTACGTGGCTGCACTATAGGCGTTGGCGTCACTATGCTATTTCACTGTGACATGGTATACGCTCACCCCGATACAGAATTTCAAATTCCATTTGTAAGTTTGGGATTATCTGTAGAAGGTGGCACCAGCCTTCTTTTCACTGAGTTGGCTGGTTATCATATGGCTGCCGAATTATTGCTCACAGGTCGAAAATTTTCAGCGGAAGAGGCGCTAAAATGTCGAATCATCAATCAGATTTGCGAGCAACCTGAACAATTAGCTTTGCAGCGAGCTCAACAGATGAGTCAACTGCCAATGACCACGCTAAAAATTATTAAAAAACAAATTCGACCCGAGCAAGATCAAATTCTGAATTGTATTGTTCAGGAAGCTGAGGTTGTTGCAGAACGTTTAACATCACCTGAAATGATTGAAGCCGTGATGGCTTTCTTACAAAAAAGAAAACCTGACTTCAATCAATTTCTGCAGTCCTAAAAAAAGCACCCTAGGGTGCTTTTTTTATTTTATGGCTTTACCACCACCAAGACTCGAATCGCTTCAGGCGTTACAGCTAAACCTTCTAAAAGGCTTAAGCCTTCTTTTTGAAGCTTCTGCAAACGTGCAATTTCATCTTCGCGAATACTTGGGTTAAATTGTTTCAAATAACTTAAACGATCAATTTCATATTGCCATTTATTGCTATAGATTTCTTTCGCTTGCTGTTTTAATTCAGGCAAAGCACCTTTTGCAATGTCTAAAGCTTGTGCATAACGTTGTTCAACGACATCACGACGTGCTTTCACCACTTGGCGACAACTATTACCGTCAAGATGATGTAAGTATGGTTTCAAAATATCTGGTGCAATTTTAGCTGATAAATCTTGGCCTTTTTCACTTAATAACACACGAATCAATTGTGTTGGTAAACTCGCTGGCAAGTTCAATGCTTTCGGTGCAATCACATCCACTTTGAACCACACCTCAACTAAAACTGAACCTTGTGGTAAAGCTGCAGATTTCAATAACGCCACATTGGTACTACCAAACGATTGCGTATTGATCATTTCCATGACACTTTCAGTGAAAGGATGCTCAAGCGTTATGTATTGCGCATCTTCACGGATCTGAGCCTGATCACGATAGAACGTCACGGTCATGCCTTCCTCATCCAAAGTCAGACCTTGGACTTGCATTTGATCAGTAGGCTTAATAATCACCGTGCCATTACTTTGCTCATCAAAATCAATATTGGTTGACGCCATGAAGCGTTTCATAAACATTGGCAAAGTCGTATTGTCATCATACTCTTCAAGCGCTTGCACAATTTCTTGCGCAACCATTGGGCGACAAGAATTGTATTCCAATAAACGATCACGTCCTGCTTGTAGCTCTTGCTCTAAAGCTTCACGTTGCACACTCACGGCTTCAAGCAAATCTTCAAAGGCTTGACCTTTATCAGCCAACAAGCAATCTTTAAGATCAACAATAAAATTTTCTTGTAAGGTTTGCGCAGTTGGAGAAATATTGCTGAAAATATTTAATGCTTCATTGTACCAACGGAACATACGCTCTTGTGCAGTGCCCACTAAATATGGCACATGAATCTGAATACGGTTTTCTTGACCAATACGATCAAGTCGACCAATACGCTGTTCAAGAACATCAGGGTTCGCTGGCAAATCAAATAGGATTAAATCTGAAGCAAACTGGAAGTTACGACCTTCTGAACCAATTTCTGAACACAATAAAATCTGAGCACCATATGAATCTTCTGCAAAATAAGCAGCTGCTTGGTCACGCTCTAATAGACTCATGCCTTCATGGAACATTGCTGTACGGATCCCTGCATGGATACGTAATGCATTTTCTAAAGCTTCAACTACTGGCCCACTACGTGCAATAAGTAAGACTTTTTTATGCTTTAACTGAGTACGGAGCATTTCCATAATCCACGTTACACGTGGGTCAGTTTCCATCCAAGCACCGTCTAATTGCGCTTCTTCTGGCCACATTTGTTCACGAAGTTTACCATCCATCGACCATCCTTCTGGCGCAGGTAATGGTGCAGGCTGACAATCGCGACCAGGGAAGCCTTGTATCGCTTCACGTGTATTACGGAATAGTACACGCCCCGTACCGTGACGATCTAACAATTCATGAATTGCACGGAAACGCTGTTCTGGCTCATCTTCAATCTTGTGACCCAGTAACTGCTCAATTGCTTGGAAATGATCAGCTTCAAGGGGTTGATCCGACATCAGCACTTCCGCAATTTGAGCAGTTTGCTGATATTTTTCCTCTTCATCTAAGAAACGATCAAGTGAACTGAAACGTTGCGGATCGAGTAAACGTAAACGAGCAAAATGGGACTCAACACCTAACTGTTCCGGCGTTGCAGTCAGCAAAAGTACCCCTGCTGTTTTTTCAGCAAATTCTTCAACAAGGTCATAGCGGTCATTACCACCTTCTTCTTCTGACCACATCAAGTGATGTGCTTCATCCACCACAAGCAAATCAAAACCTGCTTCGAGCGCTTGCACACGTAAATCTTCATGGTCGATCATAAGATCAACAGACGCAATGATGCACTGTTCAGTTAAGAACGGATTCAATTCTGGATCATGTTCTTTGATCGAAGCAGTACGCGTTAAATCAAATAGCGAGAAATTCAAATTGAAACGGCGACGCATTTCAATCATCCACTGATATTGCAGCGAATCAGGCACTAAAACGAGGATGCGTTCAGAACGTCCTGTTTTAAGTTGCTGGTGTATGATTAAACCTGCTTCAATAGTTTTACCTAGACCAACTTCATCCGCCAATAAGACACGTGGAGCAAAGCGCTTACCTACTTCATGCGCGATATAAAATTGGTGAGGTATCAATCCAACACGAGCACCCACCATGCCACGTAATGGACTATTTTGCATATTAGCTTGCATTTGTAATGCTTCAATACGCAGGTCATACCATTCTTTATAATCAATTTGGCTTGCCAGTAAACGATCAAGTGGTTTAGACAATTGAATCGTCGCACCAACACGAGTTTCATTTAATGATTTACGTTCATCAGTACCATCTTGTAACTGACGAATGACGTTGTAACGAATAACGCCACCACGCTCTTCTAATGATTCGACTTTCCAGACGATGCCCTCTTGGTCTTGAAGCTCATCATTCACATTGAACACAATTCGAGATAAAGGTGCGTTACTACGTGCATAGACACGGGTTTCGTCACTTTTAGGAAAGAGGATACTAATTGATCGTTCATTTACATCAATCAAAACCCCTAAACCTAACTCTGTCTCTGTGTCTGATAACCAACGTTGACCAATAGCAAACTGCTGCAATTTTTCCACCTTATCTCAAGTTAGGACTGAAAACTTATGCTCAAACAGGAGATGATTTGAGCAAAATTTAACGTCTATAAGCAATATATTTTGACATAAAGCCCACCAAAAAGTGAGCAATATTTAGCACCGATCTATTTAATTGATCATATCCAAGATTTCATCATGATCAGATCATAAAATATTCGTATGCTGATTTAAAAATGTGTATTTAGAACGGCACTGGACAATGAAAGTTCAATCGTTCACCGGTAACAGGATGATTGAAACTTAACTGCTCTGCATGCAAACAGAGTCGATCTTTCAAAGCTTGTTGCGCTGGTGTTGCATACAAAGTATCCCCTACGATGGGATGCCCTAAATGCTGCATATGAACGCGAAGTTGATGTGCTCGACCTGTGATTGGCGTTAATTTTACGCGTGTCACCCACTGATCTTGAATTTGAAATTGTTCAACTGCTTCCCAATGCGTTAACGCTGCTTTATTGTGATGCGCATCTACGATATGCAATGGCGGACGCGATGGGTCGTAAATCACGGGGATGTCTACAGTTCCTTGACCTTTTACACATCCCGCGACTAGTGCTTGATAAGTTTTATCCGTTTCACGTTCTTGAAATTGGCGCGAGATCGATTTTTGACCTGCTTTGCTGAGTCCAAACACCAATAAGCCTGATGTATCACGATCTAAACGATGAATCAAAAGCGTACGCGGTTCTTCTTGAAGAAGACGATTGATAACGCAATCTTGAAGGTCAGGCGTTTTGCCCGGAACAGAAAGTAATCCAGCTGGTTTGTGAATCACCATAAAATCTTGATCACGATGAATGAGATGTTCCTGAAGAAAATGACTCAAATTTCTATTCCTAGCAGATCGTGAAAACAAGGCGGCAATAATAGAAAGCTTAGCGATAAATTACAATCTTGAAATCGACAAACAGTGATGATTTTTCCGATATCTGATACAAATTAAATCAATCTAACGATTCAAATGAATTAAGTTTTATTTTTGACATCTAGCAGTCTTTTCTCAGGATAGGAAGCAATTGAGAAAGTGTGCAATTTTGCACAAATGATTCAAAATCTATATGTGCGCCATTGGCTCTCCACAAGCCAATCAAACTCACCATTGCGACTGAATCTAAGCCATAGTTCCGTAAATCTTGAAATGGATCAATTTCTAAAATATCGAATTCGAGGTATTCAGCAATAGACAATAATATGCCCTTTTCAGAAAGAATAAATGAAGTCGGCGCACTTAATTCCAGCATTCGAATCATGGCAGAGGTATTCATATGATGAATACCTTGTTCTACATAGTTCTCAATCCACTGTAAATGTTGGCTCTTCGTTTCTAGATGAACAGCATCGTTCACCACACAAATTTGAGGAGTAATCGAAATGATATGCTGTAAAAGTTGTTTTATAGGTGAATTGATCATGCCAGAGACAATGAGTTGTTTCTTTTCTGCGAGTAATTCACCCAACTGCGCTACTTTAGAAAATGATTGCTGCTCTTCAATTTCAATCACTTCAATATCTAAAGCCTGAGCTTTTTTAATTAAGCGATTTAAATGAATTAATAATTCTTGATGTTGGTCATTGCTATATTCAGCTAAACGTTGAAATCCAAAAACCACCAAGACGCATTGTTCAGCTTGAATGGACCACTTTGCCAAACTCGCGCTGAGTTCAATTTTTTTGGGTGGTGTATAAAAATATGACATTGCCACTTTAATCAGCTAAAGCCAAGAAAACTTCAATGGCATGCAGCGCAATTTCAGCATCTTCAAAAGATTTAGCACCTGAAACTCCCACGGCTCCCACCAATTGCCCTTGATAAATAATGGGTTCCGCACCTTCTAACATTCCCGACAATGAGTGAACAGTCAGAAAACCCAATTGCCCATCTTTGATCAGCTCTTCAAAAATTTGAGATGGGTGGCGGCTCAAAGCTGAACATTTTGCTTTTTCAGCTGACAAATTCGCAGTCATCGGAGAGGCACCATCCATACGTTTCATTGCAAGTAAACTTCCAGTTTCATCTACAACAGAAATACTGACATTCAACTTTTTATCAATCGCATATTGTTGCGCACGCGTCAGTAAAAACTCCGCGTCTTCTAAAGTTAAATAATGTTTTAATTTCATTTCTATTTTAAGTCCGTGAATTTTATACGTGCAAAAAAGCCTACAGTATTTACACTGTAGGCTTATGTTAATAGATTTTCAAAAAAATTCTATTTTAAACGCGCAAATACATTCTTAGCTGCTTGAATAGTGAACGCAATATCCTCATCGGAATGCGCACTTGAGATAAAACCGGCTTCAAAAGCAGAAGGCGCTAAATTTACACCTTCATCCAACATGCCATGGAAGAATTTACGGAACATTTCAACATCGCATTTCAACATTGAATCAAAGCTTGTGATATCTTCTTGATCAGTGAAATACAATCCAAACATACCTCCAACCTGTTGAGTCTTAAATGGTATACCTGCTTCATCAGCGGCAGTCTGTAAACCAATCAATAACTTTTCGAGCTGTGCGGTTAGATTTTCATAGAAACCTGGTTGACGAAGATGTTTAAACATCTCAATCCCAGCTCTCATTGCCAGCGGATTACCTGACAAAGTTCCCGCTTGATAAACTTTACCTAGAGGTGCAATACATTCCATCACTTCGCGCTTACCACCAAATGCGCCTACAGGAAGACCTGCACCAATAATTTTACCTAGCGTAGTTAAATCAGGTGTAACGCCGTAGTGTGCTTGAGCTCCACCTAATCCCACACGGAATCCAGTCATCACTTCATCAATAATGAATACTGAACCATGCTCATCACACACATCTCGAATGGCTTGCAAGAATCCATCAATTGGTTTGACCAAGTTCATGTTACCTGCAACAGGTTCAACAATAACACCCGCAATTTCGGAACCAAACTTAGCAAAACATTCTTTTAAAGTCGCAATATCATTGTATGGAAGCGTTAATGTATGTTTTGCAAAATCAGCAGGAACACCCGCAGATGTCGCCTCGCCTTCACCACTTGTGAGTAGACCAGAACCTGCTTTCACTAAAAGTGAATCTGAGTGACCATGGTAACAGCCCTCAAACTTAACAATCTTGTCACGACCTGTATACCCACGTGCAAGTCGAATCGCAGTCATTGTTGCTTCTGTCCCTGAGTTGGTCATACGTACCAATTCAATTGACGGCATAATTTCACAGATAATATCTGCCAATGTCGTTTCATGCACCGTAGGTGCACCAAAACTTAGACCATCAACAGCGGCGTCTTGAACAGCTTTAATAATCGCAGGGTGTGCATGTCCTAAAATCATTGGTCCCCATGAACCCACATAATCTACATAGCGTTTGCCATCTACATCATACAGGTAGGCACCTTGAGCTTTTTCAATAAATACCGGCGTACCGCCTACACCATTAAAAGCACGTACTGGTGAATTCACACCACCAGGAATATGTTTGCTGGCTTGTTTAAATAGTTGTTCTTGCTTAGGAGATAAACTCATGAAAATCACTCAACTCAAAAAAGTAAAAAATTTAAGCTTGTTTAGCAAATAGCTCTGACCAGTCGTAAACACGTTGACCAACAGTTGACATAGACCGACCCAATACATCGCTAATGACAGCACAAAGATCTGCTCCGGCAGCAATCACTTCAGCGCCATTTTCAACCGTCAAACCTCCAATCGCGCAAATAGGTACATTTAATTTTGCTTTTGCAGCTTTTAATGTTTCTAAACCAATATTACCTGCTTCAGGTTTGCTTTGTGTCGCATAAATTGCGCCAAATGCTACATAATTTGCGCCGTCTGCGATCGCTTGCTCAGCTAGTTCAATAGAATTATTACAACTACGTCCAATTAAGACGTTTTTTGGCAATCTTTCCACAGCCTCTTGGATTGAACCATCATCTTGACCAAGATGCACACCCACGCCATATTTGACTGCGGCCTCTAAATCATCATTGATGACAAAAGGAACCTTATATTGATTACACATATTCTTCATGTATTCAATTTCATAAGCTTGATCTTCTTTCGCAACGTTTTTACGACGATACTGAAGTACTGCAACTTCATAAGTTGCCATCGCTCCTTCAAGCTTTGCTAATAGAAGTTCAATAGGATCATCGTTGGTGATTAAATACAAACCGCGCATAAAGAATAACTCTAGGCAAATACTAAAAATTTAAAACATTATAGGACAAAGCCTTGGAAGAACACATTGATAAAATGTAGAAATTAACAGGCTCTATTGTTGACTAAGCGTGTTCAAGATATTGATTGAAATGAATTTGAGAAATTTAATCCAAGAAAAATTGGCTCCAATACGCTTGAATATATTCCATCTAGTTCTTCGAAAGACATACTTAAGTACATAAAGGAAATTTGCGAAAAAAGAGATATGTTGCCTGCGAAGGAGCCTATACCTGGCATTAGTTATAAACGAATCAGTATGAAAACACCTTTTAGCATGTCATGCACAGCAAATGCTTAAGGGATTCCCTCTTCCATTAAAGTACAGTCAATAATTTTGTATAATCTCAATTATGTTAAATAGATGCGTTTAATTATTTGATTCAGTACTTAATTCATAATGTTTGATAACTTCATCAATAATCAATCGTAAAACTTGCCGGCAACTAATGGACATAAATAGCTTCGTCAGAAAGTTTTTTAAAATTAACAATTTGATTGTTTTCTCTTTCAGAGATCTACTGAGGGTAACTCAGATTAAGCCTTTAATTTTCCTATTTTTATTTGTTTACTTAAAGCGCTCGGATAGTATCAAAATGAGTGAAGCACCAATATTATCAATACATTTTCTTAACTCATTCAACTATATAAAACGTTTTCATATAAATTAATTTTATCATTCATCATTAGCCCCCATTATTTATTCTATTGATGGCTCGCTCTAATTCATCATAATGATGAATACTCTCATCTGTAATTGCTTGTTTTAGTATTTTATTTGGGTGAAAAAAAATAGTTTTCATACCAACATTTTTTGCACCTTCTATATCTGCTTTAGGATTATCACCAATAAAAATACAATCAGAAGGTGTACAATTTAACTGGTTACAAGCGTAAGCAAATATTTTTTTATCGGGCTTTCTCAAGCCAATCGCTTCTGAAACTATGATAGTCGAGAAATATTCGGTAAGACCTAAAGCATAAAAATTATGTTCCTGAAATGGGCTTTTTCCATTGGAGACTAACCCAATCTTATATCCCTTTTGATAAAGATCTGAAATGACTTTTTGGACGTCATCAAAACCAATTGAAAATTTATTGAAATCAGTAATGTAAGAATTAAGTAATTCATCAACAGTAAATTTTTTTATATTAAAATCTTTGATTAATTGACTGTAAACGATATCTTTCCAAACATTTCCATTATCATCCAATTCAATAAATTTTTTTATAAATGCATCTTTTAGTTCTTGTGGTACTAATTGGAAAAAATTTACTTGCCAACTTATAAAACGAATAAGTGACTCATTCCTATTCAAAATAGTTTGATCCAAATCAAACAGAAGTATGTTTCGCATTAAAAATACTCACTCTCATAATAAAAGTTCTATATATAGTTCATCTTCTTTTTTTTTCAGTATTATTTAAATTAACATAATATACATTATATGCGTTTTATCAGAATAATACCGTTAACTCATCTAACTGAATACGTTAATTTTTTTATTTAATCCCAATATTTATAATTTGGATTTATTCATTGGATCTTAAGCCTTTCCAGCTATCATATAATCATATTTTTGTGTAGCTTTCTTAAAACATTTCATGACAAAAAAGCCCAGAATCTGCTGAGCTTTTTTAACAATATATAAATTTAGCTATCAATTTTATCAAATTTACGATCTTTCAAACTTAAGTTTCCGCGCAAAATATCCGATAACATTCTCCAGTCTGAAATAAAGCTATACAACGGTTGTTTAAAGCTTGCTGGCTTATTTTTTTCAAAAACAAAATGCCCCACCCACGCGCATGCGTAGCCTGAAACTAATCCGTAGACCAGATATTTAGCTTTACGCTGACGAATCGCTTGAGTAAAAAAATAAATACCGATTGAGCTACCTGCTGCATGTAAACGACGACTCATAATGCTGCGGTGTTCAGTCAAATAAAAACGATAAAATTCTGAGTAATTCTTGATGGGTAATTGAAGTTTAGCTTCTTCTTGCGATGAAGACGGCTCTACATAAGCATTCATTGTTGTATTCCTGTCCTTTTTTTGACCACCATAATTCAAAAAATCGCACTTGAAAAGCTTATCTTACAAATATTGTGATTAATCATTCATTCAATTAAATGTAAGTGAATTTTCAAGATTGTGGTTCTAACTGAATCAGTTACAATCCCCTTTAAATTAAAAGGCAATCAAATGTCTTACTTCTATGAAAATGATTGATCAATTAGGAAAATCACATGCTTGAAATTGAATTAAAGTTTCAGATCCCAGAAGCTCGACGGAATGCGATTTTAAAAGCAATCGATCCAAAAAAGTCTGAACTCATTCAAATGCAAGCAAAGTACTATGACACTCCTGATCGCCTACTCTCTCAGCATGGGATAGCCATTCGACAACGTCTTGAAAATACCAATTGGGTTCAAACCTTAAAAGCGACGAAAAGTAAAAGTCATTTACACCGTTTCGAACATAATCATGATTTAGGTAATCTTGAGGCTGCACCGAATTTAGATCTATCTATTTATTCGGATGATTCCGAAGCTTATGAGGTCTTAAATGACGCATTAAAAGGTGATTTTGACCAATTAGTCTTGCAGTTTGAAACAGACATTCAACGTACAGTTCGAGTGATTAGCTTTGAAGATGCCGAGATTGAAGTGAGTCTAGATATTGGCGTTGTACGATCAGATGATCGAGAACATGAGATTCATGAAGTAGAGTTTGAACTCAAACAAGGAAAAGTTGAAACATTACTAGCGTTTAGTTTTGAGTGGGTCAAAAAATATCAACTTTGGCTAGACGTTCGCAGTAAGGCTGAGTTTGGTAATTTATTGGTTTCAAATTTAGTTGTAAGCCCAGCGCGAACTGAAAAAGAATGGATCGTTGCAAAAAAAGAAAGCGCAGAAAAAACGATTCGAATGATGATCGGTCATCATATGCAACATTTGCTGCCGAATATTGCTGCGATTTCTGCGGAAGTGGCTGAACAGGAACACATCGAACAAGCACATATTGCTTTGAACTATTTGTTTTTAAGTCTATCTATTTTTAAAGACTGGACATCAAAGAGCACAGATAAATGGGCACATCAGTTATCTGCATTTAAAAGTCATTTTGAAAACCTAAAACATTATGAGCATATGCAACACACCTTAGGTGCTATTCTGCAAAACCCTAAAACTGCTGAAATGCTCAGCAAAGATGTGCTCTACGCCCGAGAAAAATTAAACAACTTAGTCAAATCTACCCAAAACGTTCAACACTATCTTGAACTTTTGAGTTTTAGTTTAGGCAATTCCAAGAAGGTGCAAACCCAAGACCTCAAAAACTATGCTCAAAATACGCTTCAACAGCAGTATAAAGTTTTACAGGAATGTCTGAATGAAGCTGATCCTTCTAACTTTGAAAGTCTTGACCAATTGGCAATACATTTAAGTGAATTAAAATTCAGTTTCCCAGTCTTAACACAAATTTTTGATGTGAAGAATTTACAAAAATACGGCAAGGCGCTTAATGATGCACATTATGCAGCTGAACAATATCAAGTATTGTCCTCCTCATCATCCTACTTACAGCAAACAGAATTAGAAGCCAGTGACTGGTTCGCCTTAGGTTGGTTGACGGCAAAGCAAGAAATTTACGCTGAAAAACTTTTGGAAGCGACTGAACAATTCCTAGTCAGTCGAAAATTTATCAAGTCATAAAATTTAAGTCAGAACTTTTCGTCAGTGAGAAGTTCTGACTCAAAAATGATCCCAAGTTTGCATCGCCATGTGTACAACGCTTTCTAATTGTTCAAAAGTTGCACCATCACGTGCTTGTAAGCTTAGTCCTTGCAAAATCGTCATAAAATAATCTGTCATTGCCTGAATATTAGTTTGTGCACTAATTTCACCTGAGGCTTGGGCAGCTAATAATTTTTCTAGTAAATTCGATTTAGATAGCTGTCTTTTTTCCGAAATTGATTGTTGTATTTGTTGATTTTGAATCGAACAGTTCATTGTCGACACGACCAACATACATCCTTTTGGTTTGTCTTCTTGCACCAGTCGTTTTAGATTTTCAATCAAATAGAGTTCCAATGCTAATTTTATGGAATATGCCTGTTTAAAAATCATTTCCATCGAGCATGATTCGTGCTTGAGATAATAGTCAATGCAACGATTAAAGAGCTCAGATTTATCACCATATGTACTATAAAGACTAGGTGCAGTGATTCCCATGGCGATTGTTAAGTCACTCATTGATGTGGCTTCATAACCGTATCTCCAAAATAGTGTCATGGCTTTTTCAAGTGCTTGTTCTTCATTAAAACACTTAGGACGTCCACGCCCCTTAGATATTGATTTGGCACTATCCATTTGATTTATTGGCTTTGAACTTTCATGCATATTCAACCCAATTAATTTTATAATGATCATTAATAAATTAATTGACCCAGATCTTAAATTCAAATATTTTATTTTTATAACAATCATTATGAAATTATTTTCAAGGAGCGTTGGTCAATGAAATCTAAATCTCATATGACTGAAACCGCTGTTCATTCTCCATCTCCTACAGAAAATCAAGGAAATTGGTTTGCTGTTATTACACTTTCCATCACCGCTTTTATATTAGTGACCAGTGAGTTTCTCCCTATTGGTGTACTCAATGCAATCGCACTAGATCTCAATATTTCTGTCGGTACTGCTGGCCTGTTCATTACCCTTCCAGGCGTAATGGGAGCTTTCGCAGCACCGCTTATCTCGGTCTGGGTGAAGCAACTTGATCGACGCTATTTATTAATCGCACTCACAGCGGTCATGGTCATTGCAAATTTCATTACGAGCTATTCAGAAAGTTTCACTTGGATTCTATTGAGTCGCTTTTTCTTGGGTATCGCGATAGGCGGTTTCTGGGCAACTGCAATCGCCTTAAGTGGTCGTGTTGCACCTCCTCACCTGCCCATCTCCAAAGCAACAGCTATCGTCATGGCTGGCGTGACTCTGGCAACTGTGCTGGGTGTTCCGGTTGGAACATGGCTAAGTGAAATTTACGGTTGGCGTAATGCTTTTATGATCACCTCGGTAATAGGTGCCATTATTCTTTTATTTGAAATTAAATTCCTACCGAAACTACCGCCGACTTCAGCTATTCAATATAGTGATCTACCCGCATTGTTTCGAGATTCAAAAGCTCGTAAAGGATTAATCATTGTTTTATTTATCGGATTAGCGCATTTTTCAACGTACAGTTACTTGGCGCCTTTCTATAAAAATGAAGCAGGATTTGATGGTTCAACCATCAGTTCTTTACTTCTTATTTATGGAGCAGCAGGCTTTTTAGGCAATGCATTCTCTGGTTATAGCAGCAATATCAACGTCCGCTATACGCTTTTTGCTGTTGCATCATGTTTAGCGATCGTATTCCTTACATTCCCGGTTTATGCCAAATTCTTAACTGGTGCATATATTCTTACAGCATTATGGGGTTTTGCTTTTGGTGCCTTTCCTACGACAGCCAATATCTGGATGTTTTTACATGCGCCACATGCGGTTGAAAAAGGGATGCCTCTTTTTGTCAGTATGTTTCAAATCATGATCGCAGCAGGCGCTTTATTTGGTGGTTTTATGGTAGATCATTTCAATACCAGCACCTTAATTTATAGTGTATTGATTTTTATCTCTTTAGCTGTAATTGCTGTATTCACACATAGTCGAGGATTAAATAATCCTAAAGCTCAGCAATGTACATCAATTAATTGAGTTGAGTTGAGTTGAGTTGAGTTGAGTTGAGTTGAGTTGAGTTGAGTTGAGTTGAGTTGAGTTGAGTTGAGTTGAGTTGAGTTGAGTTGAGCGTAATTTTTTACGCTCAATCCTTCAATAATTCTATGAGATTTAAACTCACTTCGTTGGGTGAAATTAATTTAAGGAATTAACGCACTCAATTCTCAACCATCATTCAACTCGATCAATGCACCAATCTGGTGACATTTGCACAAAAATAACGAATCTTTTTCATGAAAAATCCATTAATTATCTTGTCATACTATTAACCTCACTTAAATTATATATTTATCATTATTTATTAGTTGGCATATAAAATGCATTCATTATGATGAGTCTATCGTTTAACGCTAGTTATTCGATTGACTTGAAAATAAAATCAAACATGAATGGTGAATACAATGAATAATTCAAATCCAACAACTTTAAAAGAACTTACATTAGATGAAATTGAAGCAGTATCTGGTGCAGGTTTAGTGACTAATTTGCTTGGTACTGTCGGCTCTCTTGTAGGATTAAAAGATCCTTTAGTGAAAATTGGCACTGGCGTAAATGAAACACTCAATGGAACAATTGATTCATTAGGATTAGGTGTATTAAAAGGCGTTGTAGACACGCTGGTTTAATTTAAAAAAAAATTCCTATGATCAATAGATTTTTTAATCTTTCAAATCACTCATCAAAAGGCTCATGAATGAGCCTTTTGATTGATATCCTACAAGATTTTGAACTAGAATGCTCTATACATGGATTGTTCAGCAATACAATAATTTTCCTCTATTCATGGCATCTAAGTTCGGGGTTAATGTGAATTCTTCCGATGAGAAGCTTACTCAACCATAAGATTGGTAAATTCTGCTGCTAAACTTATATACATTCATCCCTAAAAATACACATCAAAAGCTGAACTTTTCTCACTTTGATTAAGTCATTATTTTAAAAAGTAGCAATTTCATACTCGATAATTTTCATTATATTGATTAATTAAATATTTAATTTTTAAAGGTGCGAACTTGAAAACAATTGGTTTATTAGGTGGAATGAGTTGGGAGTCGACTGATTTGTACTATCAACAAATCAATAAGATGGTTCAAACGAAACTTGGCAAGTTACACTCTGCTAAGGTTATTCTTATTAGCGTTGATTTCGCTGAAATTGAGGAGTTACAACGCAAAGGATTATGGGAAGATGCAGGAATCTATTTAAGAGATCAAGCCATACAATTAGAAAAAGCAGGTGCAGATGGCATAGTACTTTGTACAAATACAATGCACAAAGTAGCAACTTATATTGAGGAATCAACCAACGTACCATTTATTCATATAGCAGATGCGACAGCCATGGAAATCATGAGCCAGAAAATTACAAAAATTGGGCTGCTTGGTACTGCATTTACGATGGAACAAGATTTTTATAAAAGCAGATTGGAGGAAAAAGGACTTAAAGTAATAACACCTAATAAAGCGAGTAGAAAAATTGTTCATGATATTATTTACAACGAATTATGTTTAGGCATAATTAGCGAAGCTTCGCAAAAGAAATATATTCATATTGTCGAAGAATTAATATCTTCTGGCGCTGAAGGAATCATTTTAGGATGCACTGAGATTTGTATGCTTATAGGAGATCTAAAATTCTCAGTCCCTCTATTTGATACAACTTCTATTCATGCGCAAGCAGCTGTAGATTTTGTATTATCATAAATATTTCATAGCATAAAAATCATTCAGCTCATGCTAAAAAATATTTAACTGACATCAAAATCGATCATCAAGTACATGAATCGTTGCTCAAGACTAAATTTAATCAAATAAATACATATTTTAAAAAACACTTTTTTTGATTGATATTCATGCCACAACAATCATCATTTAATCCTCATCGATAGAATTTAGAATGATGTTGAAATCAATAATTTCATCTGCGATTTCTGTCGCCATACGTTCATGAGAAATCATAATGACCGTTTCAACTCGCTCTTGAATAATTTTTAAAATTTTCGAACTTGTTTTCTCATCTAAGGCTGCTGTAGGTTCATCTAAGATCAGAAGCTCTGGTTTTTTTAATAATGCACGAATGATGTTTAATCGTTGTTTTTCACCACCAGAGAAGTTTTTATAAATTTCTTGTATATCATCGTCTAACTCAATTTGATTTTTTTCCAGCAAATGGAGTAAATCGAACTCTTTTAGCCAATGTTTAAGCTCCTCATCAGAATATTTGATCTCAGTATTTTGAATCAAATTTTGTCTTAATGAGGTTGAATAAACGATCGGAGTTTGGCTGACCACAGCAATCTGATCAAATATCTTTTCTGAAAATACTGAAGTGATCTCTAAATTTCTAAAGAATAGTCGTCCAGATTTGATCTTTTCTATTCCCACCAAATAATTGAGGAAACTTGATTTTCCAATACCTGTTCGACCTTGAATTAAATATATTTTTCCACACACGATGTCTAAATTAAAATTTTCAATCGTCTGCTGACCTAGATCAAATGTCACATTTTGAAACGAATACGCCACCGCACTTTCTTTCTGTTCCTCAGCTGTTAGATCATTCGTACTGAATGACTCATGTTCCAATTCAAAATATTCTAGGTACTGATCAATAGCCACAATATGACCTTTCAAATGAATGATATTTTGAGACATCATCATTAAAGGAATGGTTAAACCTATAATATAGGTACTGACTAAAACAAAATCACCTGAACTAAAACTTTGATATTCAAACATATAGACTGATAAAACCATGAATACCAAAAGAAAAAATGACACAAATAACAGTTGATATATCATGAGATACTGAAGTTTTTTATAGGTATCCTGAGTCTTTATTTTATAGTCATCGATTCTGCGGCTAAACTCTTCAAATTCGTAATATTTCGAATGACTGAGTTTGATATCATAACTTTGTTGGAGTTTTTCAATCACAAATTGATTCAGTTGATTTCGAGCACCATACATAATCGTAAAGATATCTTGTGTCTTAAAGGTAATGATGAGCGATAAAGCAACTGTACAAGCTGAGAATACGAAAAAATACACACCAAATTCTAGATTGATCGTATTTCCGAGCACATACACCATACCTAAGATTTTAAATACCGTAGGAACAATAACAAAAAATATAGTAAAAATAATTGTACCAAGTGCTTCGCTGCCACGAATTAAATTTGCATTAAATACACCGATATCTTGTTGACGTTGATCTTTTAATTTCAAATCTAGAAAATTAAATACACCAGCTTTAAGCATGGATGCATCAACATTTCTGATCATCATAGACATGGCAAAATTATTTACATTCTTCATCCCCTCATTGAAAAACCAAGCGAGTGCATAAGCAACGGCGAATAAATAGAGTAGATGAATTTGAAAAAAGTCTTGAATCGAATAGTAATGATCAGGTTCACTGGTCTGGTCAATCAGCAGCTTAAACAAATACGGTAAACCAACACTCGTACCAATAATTAAAATTTGAAGTATGGCTAAAACGAAGAATACACTTAATCCATTTTCATCATGTTGACGGAATAACATCCACGCCTTTTTAAATTGTTTAATCTTTTCAGTCATCATTCTTTAAATTAGTTATTTTTTGTGATGACTATTTTAAACAATACTAATCAATAAGTTTGGATATTGATCGTAGAAGCTTTGTACTTATAAAGTAGCTAATCATTGATTCTAATGTCTAAAAAATAAGTTCAATCAGCTCAACTAACGATATTTACCATAAATACGCCACGTGTTGTTATCCGCCAATGGATCGCTATATGAGTCATTTCGTTGCTTACGTGGTTTATCGCGAGCATCAACCAACTCGAAATGAGGCTCAACACTTAAGACAATACCATTTACATAAAAACGTGTTCTCGTATATTCACTTTGCCCATGCTGAAATACATAAGTTCTTAAATCTATAAATTCGCGATGCGCAACTAATGCAGCAGTGTCATCATGATCCAACCAACGACTCATTGCCAAAACTTGTTCAGGTTCAAACTGTCCACACTTCTCTAATACACTAGCAATACCACGAAAAGTCTTTGATTCCTTTGCACGTGTTTTGTTAATGCGAATTCGGTCTACATGAAAATAAAACAGCGGTAAATTTAGATGACTCGGTAAATGAATGGCATCTAAAACCTCACCTTCCATAAAAGGTTGAAATAAATCTTGTGCCCTTTCGATTAGACCTGTCCACTGCTGGTAATAAGCAGCTACTTGCTCTTTGCTTCCATAATAAATGGGAAGACCTTCGACATTCGCAAGATCAACAGGTGGCCAAATATTCTGTCTCAGTAACGCAATATCACTTTTTAAACTTTGAACTGCGATAGCATCTTGCATAGAAAAGCTCATAAAAAAATTACTTAGGCTATTTTTAGATTAAGTGAAAGGTTTAGTTTATGCAAGCCTTTGCCTATAATAGTGCTTGAATTAAGTTATTTATTAGGAACAATTCATGGTTCAAAAGATTCAAGCGACTGATGTCACTGAAGAAGAAGCATTGAATGCGATTTTCTTCGAACGTGCTGATGAATTTATTAAGCAAGCCAATGAATTTTGCCGTGTTGAAAAAGGTTCTACTGTTAAACCAGCCGATGCTCGTGGTCAAGTCAGTGCTGCGATGCTATTTGGTACTGCTCGTTTTAATACATGGGTTGCTGCCAATAACTTTAAAGATGGCAATGAAATGCGTGATGCTAAAGAACAAGTGATGTCTTATATCATGCAACAGTTTCATATGATGCTTGAAGATAATTATGACGAATACTGCGAACAGTTTGAGAACTACCTTCGCTTCCGTCGTAATGAAGAGTTTCATGCAAATAAACATGACCACGAACATTAAATAGATTTGCATTGTGTGCATTGGGCCTCCTTTAGGGGGCTTTTTTAATGCTTAAACTCTAATATTCAAACGAAAATGCAATTCAAAAATTGATCAATTTCTCGTATGTTATTCTTATTGATGACTCAACTAAGGATAGCGATGAATCAACTCAACTTTCCCATCGTCGATGCTCATATCCATCAATGGGATCCTTATCACACACCGCATGCTGCCGCTTTAGCTGTTAAGCTTTTTGGAAAACATCCAAAAATATTGGATAAAGTCGTTCGTCTCGTAAAACCTAAAGATTTAATTGATACAGTAGGACTTACAGATTACATCACAGCACCCTATTTACCAGCGGATTACCACAAAGACATTGGACACTATACTGTGAGCCGTGTTGTACATGTCGAAGCCAGCTGGCATCATCAAAAAGGGACTGGCGTTGTAGAAGAAACGCAATTTATTCAGCAGCTTCCTTTTTCTCAAGAAAACATCAAATTGGCTGGAATCGTTGCAACAGCTGATCCTCGTGAAAGTAATTTCAAAAAAATTCTTAAAATGCATAAAAAGGCATCTCCGCATTTTCGTGGTATTCGAAAAATGGCTGCACATCATGAAGATCCTGGAATTCATGCATGGAACGATGATCCCCACCTCTACACTGATCGAAAATTTTTAAAAGGTTTTGAAGCCTTAGCCCAGTACAATTTAAGCTTTGATGCTTGGGTTTATTCTAGCCAGCTTAAAGATGTTATTGCTTTGGCAAAACGTTTTCCTGAGACTTCGATTGTCTTAGACCATTTGGGCACACCAGCAGGTTTATTCGGCCCAGTAGGTAAACACACAGGAATCACCCAAACTGCGCGAGACAATATCTATTTCCACTGGAAAGAAGATCTTGCAGAATTAGCTCAATGTCCGAATGTATATACAAAAATGTCTGGACTCTTCATGCCTGTTTTAGGTCATCAATTTCATACACGACGAACACTAGCATCTAAACAACAAATCATTGAATTGGTCTCTCCTATGATTATTCATGCTTTACAATGTTTTGGGCCTTATCGTGTCATGTTTGCATCCAACTTCCCGATGGATAAAGTGAGCACATCACTCACAAATATCATTGATGCCTTTAGCGACATTGTCGCTACCTATAATTCAGATGTTGTTGAACAGATATTTTGTAAAAATGCGCAGCAATTTTATAAGCTTTAAAAAAAAAGGCTCATTCACGATCGAATGAGCCTTTTTGAATCGTACATTGTGGCTCTAAGTTTTAGGCTTTAAAATCATTTCAGGTTGTGGTTTACCATACTGATCTGCCATAACTTCAACCAAAAACTCAGGCTTAATATATTTTTTGATCACTGCATCTATATCTTGCTTCGTCAGTTTTGCAAATGCCTGATCTCGCTCTAGTCTTGAAAGCTGTGTTTTATTTTGCTCAAGCTGACTGTTCAATCCACGATGAATACGGCGCTCATCCTCTAAATTCGTGACACGCTGTTTCATAATATTGGCTTTAGCCGCTTCAAGCTCTTGCTCCGTCACACCATTCTTTAATAAGTCAGTGAATACTTTATGCACACCTTGAGAAACTTGAGCTGATTTTCCTGCTGCATAATTAGCACTTACACCTAGAGCACCAGCATTGATAAAATTATCCAAACTCAAACTACTTCCAAAGCTGTAAACCAACGCATTTTTTTCACGTAACTCCATGGCAAGGCGTGATGATAATTGTGACTCGCCTAGAATATGGCTCAACACATATAATGCTTCTGCATCAGGATGATTATTACCCACTGGAATGGCAATAACCGCTTGATAATTACCAAATTGACGCTGTTCAGCCAGCGCATGAACTTTTTGAGCAGGATAATCTATATGACTGCCCTGCAAACGTTGGTATGGTTCTTTTGTCTTAGACTGACCTAAAGATGAATTCAAATATTTCAGAATGGCTTTGTCATCAAAATCACCAGTCACCGATATTTGACCATTTTGAGTTGTAAAATACTTTTGGTACAAAGCTTTAATTTGATCATTGGTGATGGTTTCAATTTGCTGCTTTGCCAGCTTAGGTTCAAAATGATATCGCAAATCACCTGGTTCATATCGCTCTACGATTCTAGCGATAGTCAGTCCTGCAACAGTTTCAGGCTCTGTATATGGTCGATTTAATGACGACAATGTTTGCGATTTGATGAGGTCAAACTGACTTTGCTCAAATTTCGGATTATTCATAACGTCGACAATAAACTTGAAGAATTCTGTAAATTTTTCTTTCTTCGCAGATACGTTAATCACAATACCATTATCAACAGCTGAAGCAGATGCTCGACCACCCGCCTCGATTGATTTGTCTGCAATATCTTGCAGGCTATACTGCTCAGATGCTCTCAATAGCAAATAAGACATAAAGCCTAGTGCTTCACCTTGATGCTTGAGTGATTGTGCTGTCCCGAAATTTAAAGATATCGATGCGTAAGTTTTGTCATCGCGTGTTGACGTTGGGAATAGTGCATACTGCATCCCATTTTTCAAAGTACCACGCTTGATTTTTTTCTCTAACTTTTCAACATACTGTTTGGAATTTTTTAAGTGCTCAGCCACTTCAGCTTTATACACAGCTGGGTCTTTTAAAGGCTCTTCTTGAGTTGTCACTTGATCTAAAGTTTTTGATTCTTGCTCATGAGCGTCTAGCTCGAGTGCCTTTTTTTGATCCTCAGGCGTAGGTTGTATGTCTCCCGAAATACGATGCTCAGCAACCAAGAATTGATTTATTGCCTGATTAACCTGATCGACATTTAAACTTTGTATCTCTGCTTGGTCTTTAAAATATTTTGTCCAATCCCCATTGGATGAAACCACATAATCACTAATGAAACCACCCACAGAAGAGGCATTGGTCATCATGCTCTCTTGACCATTTTTAATCATGTTTTTGACACGATTTAATTCTGTTTCATTAAATTGATGCTTTTTCTCAATTCCTTTCTCTAGAGAAAGGGCAACTTTTTTCTCATCATGATTAGGAGCATACACTGCCCCCATAAAAACAAGATTAAAATCTGGTGTTAACCATGTCGTCGATTGAACCTGTGTAGCCGTACCTGTTTCTACAATATCTTTGTACAAGTGACCACTAGGTTGCATTGTAAATAAATAAGGTGCTAAAGCGAGTGCAGTCTGTGTTTTTTGCTGGGTGCCATTGAGATAAATATTGTATTTGCCTAAATCACTTCCCTTTTGCACGATAAATTGACGATCTTTGATCTTGGTCGAATCAAGCATTGGAACTTTGGTTGACTCAGGAATTTGACGCGCAGGAATTTGATTAAAATTTTTATCCACTGCTTTCAGGATATCCGTTTTATTAAATTTACCTGCAATCACTAGAACTGCATTATTCGGTGCATACCATTGTCGGTAAAATTGATTCAGTTCCTTCATGTTGATTGACTGAAGCTCAGTTAAATCACCAATCGGTAGACGACCTAGATACTGATTTCCGTAAGCAGATTTCCAAATTTGATCCATCAATACTGAAAAAGGTTGATCCATTCGAACCTCACGCTCTCGTTTTACGATTGCGATTTCTGACGGAACAAATTTTTCCTGAAGTACGAGCTTATCCATTCGCTCTGCCTCCAGATACAACATTTCATCAATGGCTTTTTTTTCTGGACGGATGACACTCATATACTGGGTAGAATAGTAGTCAGTCATCGCATTACTCATGAGCGTATGCTGATCTAGACGACGTTGAAACTCATCTCCTTTTACATTTTCTGTGCCTTTAAACGCGAGATGCTCAAGTAAATGTGCTAAACCACCTTTACCTTGTGGGTCATTCAAAGCTCCCGTTAGATACACCATATTCATAAAAATTTTATTTTCTTTAGGTATTGGTGCCAAAATTACCCGTAAACCATTTTCTAGTTTGTATTCTTCAATATTTTGTTCAGTCTTGACCAAAACAGGTTGTGCTAAACCGCTAGAACTGACCGCAACGATCATTAAAGTAAGTGAAAGTTTTTTAAAACGAGTTAGCATTGTTCTTCCAATTATTGATATAAAAAAATTGATCACACGCCTGACAAGGGTATGATCAATAGGGTTTATGCTTTAAAGGTAAATTTCAGCTTTCATATAAAGTTTGGCATAGCCAGAAATTTCAATTCTTTGATTCTCTTTAAGTTGGCAATACAACACGCCACCTCGTTCTGAGCTTTGAAAAGCAATAAGTTCTGTTTTATTCAATTTCTCAGCCCACAAGGGTGCTAATCCTGTATGCATAGAACCTGTTACAGGATCTTCATTGATGCCTTTATGTGGTGCAAAATAACGTGCCACATAATCATATTGTTCTGATGCTGCAGTTATAGCAATATCGGGATGATCGGATGCTGTAATACAAGTACTAACCTCATATGCTTCAGCAATTGCATTAATATTGGCAAAATTAGGTTTGGCATCAAGCACATCTTGTTCACTTTCCAAGACTAAAATATAAGCTTGTTGATTTAGATAAATTTCCTTGATTGGACGATCAACCACTTCTTTTAATAACTCAGGAAACTCTTCAGTTAAATGAGGGATTCGAACAGGGAAATTCATTGTAATTTTTCCATCATCTTGTCGAGTGATGGTAAAAATTCCTAAATTTTTGACATGAAATTTAATTTTTTTCGCTTGAGTATACTCATTAAAAAGTACATAACTGCTCGCTAAAGTGGCATGACCACAAAAATCGACTTCAACTTTAGGTGTAAACCAACGGATTTCATAATTTTCATCATCAATAATTTTAACAAAAGCCGTTTCAGCCAAATTATTTTCAAATGCAATATTTTGCATGAGTGATGTATCAAGCCATTCTTCACTGACCACTACAGCTGCAGGATTCCCCTTAAACAACGCTGTAGTAAAGGCATCAACTTGATACATTTTCATAAATACACCCTAATATTTCCAAACTTCTAATTGAGAATAATAATCTTTTATCATTTCAAATCATAGATTAATTTCAATCTTGACTATAAATTATTGCTTCACAAAGATTCGTTCATAAACTGTATATTTCTAATGATCTTCCATAAAAAAACCCTCACATGAGGGTCTTTTGCTATTTACGCTTTTTGAGCGCTTTCTTTAAATCTTTTAACTTAGATTCATGCTTAGAAATTTTCTTAAGTCTCGATTTAATTTGATCTTTTAAATCTTTAATTTTTAACTTGGACTTATTCGCCATATCTTATCTTCCTCGTGTCATTCACTTTAAATTGTTAATGCTTGAATTTACTGACAAGAATGGGCATTCATCCCTAAATTCCCATTCAATTCATGATTAATGGATTAACGATTTTGTTGATCTAAATCAGATTGCTGTTGTGATTGTTGACGGGACTGTTGCTGATTCTGCTGCTGTTGATCTTGTTGCTGTTGCTGCTGATTGGGTTGCTGTTGATGTGGCTGTTGACCTTGTTGACGTTGCTGGTGATTTTGTTGCTGTTGCTCATTTTGATCTTGATTGTATTGATTACTCATTTCATATCTCCATGATTATCAGATTTTGATACTGATCTTGAATTCTTTTTCACTTGAATTAGACCAATACAAATAACCATAACCCTTTTGCACGAAACTGCGAGCATAGAGCTGTATCAAAATACTGCATCGTAACTTCCATTGTGTAAGCTATTTAAATTTCAGAGGATTAAAATTGATATATGTTACGAGGCTTACAAGGCTCTCTCATTTGTTTACTTGTATTAACGAGACTTATTCCTCTGGTTTTAAATCTGGGTTTAAATATGGATATGGATTTGTAGCACCACTCGTTAAATAAATCCCATAATGTAAATGTGGAGGTGTATTGATCGCATTGCCAGTATTTCCCACATATCCTAATACTTCACCGACTTCAACCCAGTCACCTTCTTGGATGTGTGCTGCATATTCATCTAAATGTGCATAGTAATGGCGACTTAACTGAGGTCCTACCACCCAGATGACTTTACCTCCCAAACTATTTGTGCCGATACGACTTACAATTCCTTGTGTTGTACTCAATACAGGCGTACCTCGTTTGGCAAAAATATCAATTCCTTGATGTGTACGACCATTTGAACGTGCTGCCCCCCAAGTATCTGCTATTTGAGTTACTTTGACTCCTTCAACGGGTATCGCCAACGGCTCTGTCAACGCTTGCTGTTGAAGTTTCCAGTATAAATATGGATATTGTATTCCTGCTGTTGCGCCTGAATTTGGGGGCTGACAAGCAGTAAGCATCCAACTGATTGCAATGAGTGATCCGATAATCCTTTTTTTCATATACAACCTAACATCTTAAATTGAGTTAAATTTTAGCGTCTGATCGACGTTTGCATTGTATTGTTTAAATTAAAAGCACTTGTCAGCAACCAATAAAAGCCTGCTTATACCGATTAAATCGTCAGAATTACATATTTTTTTTGATCAATACGATACTTTCTTTTTTGAATCACGCATAATAGTCACCAATTCCCCGATTTATTTTGTTTGACTTCAATGATCGAATCCTCAGATCAATTCAGGATGTTCATAAATTCTTGATAAGTCAGACCTTTCACTATTTGCACATTATTGAAGTTTTTATATGAAAATCGTCATTCTCAATAAACCTTATGGCGTTCTCTCCCAGTTTCGTAAAGACGAAGCGCATATGACAATGTCTGATTTCGTTGACGATCCGACTTTACGTCTTGCTGGACGTTTAGACATGGACTCTGAAGGTCTAGTGTTTTTAACCGACCATGGTGGTTTAAATCAGTACATTACCAACCCTGCCAATAAGAAATTTAAAACTTATTTGGTTCAAGTCGATGGTGATGTGACTGAAGAGGCTTTAGAACAGCTTCGTAAAGGTGTAGAGCTTAAAGACGGTATGACTCTACCCGCAAAAGCTGTAAAAGTTGAACAGCCTGAGTGGTTATGGGATCGTGATCCTCCTGTTCGTTTCCGTGCTTCTGTACCTACTTCTTGGGTTGAAATTTCGATTTGCGAAGGTCGTAACCGCCAAGTTCGACGTATGACTGCAGCAGTGGGTTTCCCAACTTTACGTCTTATTCGCACTAAAATTGGATCAATAGACTTAGTACAGATGGGTCTTGAATCTGGCGAAACTAGAGAAATTGAACCATTACTTTATCCTGACTTTCAAAATGTTCCTGCCGAAGAGCCATACCGCTCACGCTCTTATGTGAAGAAACCAGGCGGTACAGGTGGCAAGCCGATTAATAAGAAAGTCAATAAAGATGGTACTAAGAAAAAATCGGGTACTAAACGTATTTGGCAAATGGAAGAACATGAGAAACCACGTCGTAAGACCAATGGTACTACTCGCCCAAATACAAAAGCTCCACGTGGACGCGCACGCTAAGCTCAAGCTATTGTAAAAAAAGTAAAAAGGATGCGATTGCATCCTTTTTTTATACATAAATTAACTTAAATAATCTCTCATTATAAGTACACTTTTTTCAATTATTTGCTTACTGTGAGTTGATACTTATGAAAAAATTTACGCTTGCTCTTTCAGGTTTTGCATTTTCAACATTCACTTTGGCAAATCCTTTAAGTGTTCATGTGCTTAATCAAGAAACTGGTCTTCCATCTTCTAATATTGCAGTTACACTTGAAGCGCAGCAGGGTGAAAAATGGGTAAAGCTCAACGAAGCTAAAACGGATGAAAATGGTCGTATCAAGGCTCTATATCCAGCCGAAACAGATCTTCAAAAAGGTGTTTACAGAGTAACTTTTAAAACTGGCGACTGGTTTAAGGCAAACAACAAGCGTACTTTCTTCCCAGAAGTGCCAGTGGTTTTTGTAATTGATGGTAGTTTAGATCATTACCATATTCCGTTGTTACTAAGTTCATATGGTTATTCAACCTATCGAGGGAACTAATGTTTTTTGTTAATCATTTATGACACAAATTTAGCTCACATTATGTGAGCTTTTTTTTCTTTATTAATTTTAAAAGTTTAATTATCCTATTCAAAAGAATAAGGATTTCTTATGAACATAAAAAAAGCTTTCCTAAAGGCTATTACGCTTCTTTTATTTTTATCAATTCTTTACTACTTCTTTTATGCATTGAATGAAAACAAGTTATCGCACTATTGTGATAACTATATTTGTCTTGAAATCTTATCTTTAGCTGAATTTCTTGGGATAATCACAGCTTGGATCAGCCTATATTTCGTAATGAAGTCCCTAGAATCATGGAAAGATGCCTATAAATTCCATAGAACAATTGAAACTTTATCCAAGTTTGAAGAACTCAAGATTATTTCAAATCAATATCACACCATCTTATACCAATTAAAAAACTCACTCATCCGCGCTAAAGGTCATGAATTACACAGCTCATTTAATTTAGAAGAGCAAAAATACGAAGATAAATTCAATAATCTGTATTACTACGACAAATTAATAAATCTTCAACAGTGGCTTAATCAAGAAAAAAATTTGAACAAGCATAAAGATTTTAAAGAAGTTCTAATAACTTTTGAAACTGCTATAGATTCTGCTCATAGACTTGTTTCAGAAGCTCATTTGAGTGAGGTAAATTATGGTCAAAATTACGCTACAGAAACCGACGTAAACAGAAGAAAAGAATCTATAAAAAAGGTTCAAATTGCTTTTGAAAAATACTCAAAAGACAAAACAATATTTGATAAGCGTTTGGAATATCTAAGACGAAAACTGGAGTCATGAAAAACCCATAGCTAAGCATGGGTTTTTCATGAATTTTATAACCTAGGCAAATTAAGCTTTAAGCCATTTATCAACTTTAGATTGATCTGTAACCTTAAGTTCCACTTCAGTGAGTTCACTACCACCTGATTGAACTTCAAATTGCATTAATTCATCACGACGGAAAGCATGTACATTAAAAGTAACTTCCAATTTTGCATACTTGTCGAGTTGCTTAGTGGTCGCCTTTAAACCATCAATTGCGATGATAATATCATGAGCAGAAAGCCCAGCTTTAACACCAGCGCCATCACGACGAGCAGACTGAATTAATACACCTTCAGGTTTATCTACAAGTTTTAAACCAAATGGTAAAGATTTATCATGCTTTAAAACATAGTCTAAGCCAAATTCAGGGAACAACTGATCAAGCGGTAACTCATCCGTGGTATTAATCAAATGGTTAATTTGTTCAGACCAATCATCACCTGTTAGTTCTTGGCATAGTTCATAGATGGTACGTTCATGAACCTGTATACCCTGTTGCGCATTTTCATACAGCTTACGCATCAATGCATCAAGACTTGAACCTCTTAAACGTAAACCTAAATCTAGACACAGCGCTACTAAGCAACCCTTGTTATAGTAACTTGTGCCAGCATTGTTAGAGTTTTCGTCTTGACGATAGAATTTGACCCATGCATCAAAACTTGACTCTGCAACAGTTTGAACAAAACGACCTGGATTTTGCAAATAACGATCGATCTGCGCCTTTAACAACTTCAAGTAAGATTCCTGAGAAATCACACCACTACGAAGTAGAATTAAATCATCATAGTAGGACGTAAAGCCTTCAAAAATCCATAACAAAGAGGTATAGCCTTCTTTGTCTAAATCATAATTCACAAAATTTTCAGGGCGAATATATTTCACCAACCATGAATGAAAATATTCATGGCTACATAAACCTAAGAAACGCTGATAATCAGCGGAAGGTTCAACAGGCTCATTGGACTTAGGTAGATCATCACGTGGAGAAATCAAACTGGTTGAGTTCGGGTGCTCTAAACCACCATAACTGTTACCCGTCGCGATGGTCATAAAAGTGTAGTTTTCAAATGGTGCTGAACCAAACATGGATATTTCTGTCGCACAGATTTTCTCAATGTCTTGTTTCATACGTTGGACATTCATCGCATGTTTGCCAGAAACCACAAACTCATGTGGAATACCATTTGCTTCAAAAGCAAAACGAGTTTGATCTGCAAGCTCAAATGGTGCATCAATCAATTCAGCGTAGTTTTTTGCCTTAAGGGTATAGCGACCACGCACTAAACTTTTAGATGCCAATCCTGTAGCGAGTTGGAAATGTTTCAATTCATCTGGCAAAAATAACTCAACTTCTACCGCTTTATCTTCTTGTCCTTCTAAACCTAAACATGCACAAGCAGGATTCACATATAAGCGTGTTTCATCAACATAAGCACCACGTACTGAGAGGTCGTATGCATAGACGTCGTACTCAACCGTAATCAGCTCAAAATCAGTATTAAATAACTGCCACTTATTTTTTTCATTTTTACGAATCTTGAGTATTCGACCATCTTCATCATAGGCACGAACAGACTCAATATGTTTTGAAAACTCTCGAATGAGATAACTTCCTGGAATCCAAGTTGGCAAGCTCAATACTTGAGTTGGTTGAGCAACGAAACGAACAGTAACGTGAATGAGATGCTGACGAAAGTCGTCAAATTCGATCTGATAATGCAACATAATGTCTTAATTGAGAAACTATAGAACCAACTTGTATTTAGATTAGCATTTTTTTACTTGGAGTTGCGCGATTCGTATTAATTGTCTACAAATCTGACTAGAGTTTCAGAAAAAAAAGGCATAGCATGCGGTGTGCTTGATGATCTATGCCATTGGATTGGCTTATATAGGTAAACCCGTTGAAACTCTACTCTGCTCTACTCATAATTTTTAGTTTTTTTATTGTAAATATCACACATGCTTCCTTGTTCGAAGTTGCACCAGAAAGTTTAGAAGCTGAAGCATGGACTGTCTTAGATCCACAATCAGGTCAAGTCATTACTGAACACAATAGCCATGTCCAACGTGCACCAGCTTCGTTAACCAAAATGATGGTGGCATACATCGTTCTGAAAGACATTCAAGCAGGTAAAATTAACAAAAATGAAGTTGTTACTGCCACACCAGTCGTCAATGTAGTTCAATGGGATGAGTCTCAGATGTATCTGAAACCGACTCAACAAATTACGATTGATCAACTTTTGGCAGGCTTAATTATCATGTCTGCCAACGATGCTGCTGTCACATTGGCTGAACGAATTTCAGGATCTGTACCTGCATTTGTGCAACGCATGAATCAAGAAGCCAAAGCACTTGGCATGAAAGATACAAACTTTGCCAATCCCGCGGGCATTACAATGGATATGCACTATTCAACAGCGCATGATTTAGCCGTGCTCGCACAAGCACTCACCAATGAAACACCCGATTACCTTGACTACTCGAAACAGCAAAGTTTTACTTACAATCAGCATTTTCATCGTGCAACAAATATTCTACTAAAACAAGATGCCACTGTTGATGGTTTAAAAACAGGGTTTACTCGTGCTGCAGGCTATAACCTTGCACTTACAGCCAACCGACCAACTCAACAATTTGACCTCAATCAAAGGAGACTTATTGTTGTGGTACTCGGTGCTCAAAGTGGCTTTAAACGCGCTGAAATCGCACATCAACTTTTAAACCTATCCTATGCCTATACACGCAATGAAATTGCAATTAAAAATAAGCAACTAATTGCTGAACTCCCTGTAGTCGCATCTACCTTAAAAAGGTTCAAAGTCGAAACTAAAAAGCCAAGTATCGTGACGACCTCTTTGTATAACGCGAATCAAATGATTGATATGCGTAATTTTGACAATCAAACTCATCGTTTGATTCAAGCAGATGCTTTTGGATTCACTTCAGCTCTTGAGCCTTTACAGCAAACTCAAACGCATGTGAACGTCGAGCTACTAACACAATCATTAACTGCACCTATCGCGCAAATTCAGCAGTTGGCACGTATTCATATCTATCAAAATAACAGACTCATTCAAACGGTATTGATTGAAGATGAACTTCAAATTGATGAAGCATCATGGTTTGAAAGTATTTTGAATTGGTTTAAACAATTATTTAGTTTTGGATCTAGCAGTACAAATCAAGCAAAAATCTATCCTTTAAACTGATTGCAGTTTTTTATTGTAAATCTGTAACTTGTAATACAAAAAGAACAATTCTTTTAAAAAAGAGATGGCATATTAACCCCATCTCTTTTTTATTTATGACGCTATAAAAATAGGAATATTAAATGTCGAATCTTCATCATATTGTCATTGTGGGTGGTGGTGCTGGTGGCTTAGAACTAGCAACACAACTGGGTGACACGCTGGGCAAATCGAAAAAAGCAAAAATTACATTAGTGGACCAAAAGCTCACACATATCTGGAAACCACTTTTACACGAAATTGCAGCAGGTACGTTGAGCCCTAGTGATGAAGAAACAAATTATTTTGGTCATGCTGCGAAGCATCATTATGAGTTTGTATTGGGTAAATTCGAACAATTAGATCGTGAAGCCAAGACCATTCAATTGCTCAAACCTGTTGCATCGACCTATGACCAATCGACTGATCATTTAACGCTAAGTTATGACACTCTTATTCTGGCGGTTGGTTCGGTTTCCAATGATTTCAATACTTCAGGTGTGCAAGAACATTGTCACTATTTAGATAATCCAAAACAGGCTGAACAGTTCCAGCAGCATCTACTTCATCTTTATATCGAAGCTCAAAATAATAATGACCATCGTGAGCTGCATATTGGCATTATAGGTGCAGGTGCAACTGGCGTTGAGCTTGCAGCGGAATTAGTTCAAGCCAAACAAAACTTCTTTAAATATGGACTTAATAAAATTGATCCTAAAAACGTCAAAATTTCACTAATTGAAGGCGCGGATCGTATTCTACCGGCTCTTTCTGAAAAAATGTCAGACCACAGCACTAAGCAGCTTAAGCGCATGAATGTGGATATTTTAACGTCTAAGCGTGTCGAAAAAGTGGATGCTGATCAAATTTACTTTAATGATGGAAGTTCAATTCCAGCACAATTAAAAGTTTGGGCTGCAGGCATTAAAACTCCAGCAGTGATTCAAAACCTAGAAAGCTTCGAAAAAGATCGTATGGGTCGCTTACACGTATTTGCAACACTCCAAACAAAAGCAGATCCGAATGTTTTTGCATTCGGTGATTGCGCATACTGTATTCTAGATGCCCGTGAAACAGCTTTAGGACCGCGTGCGCAAGTTGCAAGTCAACAGGCTGCTTTCCTCGTTGATGCAATGAAAGCGCGAATTTCAGGGAAATCACAACCGATGTTCAATTTTTCTGACAAAGGCTCACTTGTATCTTTAAGTGAGAATAAAGCAGTTGGTGAATTACTTGGTCAGGTCAATGTTCAAGGATTTGTGGCGAAGTCGATGTATGTATCGCTTTACCGACTGCATCAAGCCACGATTTATGGTTATGCACAGGCAGGGTTACTCACAGCCAAAGATTTTGTGACCAGAAAAATAGCACCTAAAATCAAATTGCATTGAAAAATCTAAAAGACGCCCCAATGTAATATTTAAGCGTTATAAATTATCGAAACTGCATTTTTTTTAGAAAATTGTCTACAAAAATTGGTTTTCACTTTATGATGTACCCTTAAAATATTTGAATGGATCATTAACATGACAGTTATTGCAAATGACCTTGTGGTTTTATTTAACTATAAATTGACTAATGCAGAGGGTGAAACTCTCGATCAATCTCAAGGTGAACCACTTGCATATTTGCAAGGCGCTGGCAACATTATCCCTGGCTTAGAAAAAGCAATGTTAGGTAAAACGACTGGTGACAAATTTACAGTAACGATTCCTGCTGCTGAAGCTTATGGTGAGTACAACACTGATTTAGTTCAAGAAGTACCTAAACAAATGTTCCAAGGCGTAGACAACATCGAAGCTGGTATGCAATTCCAAGCGCAAACTGATGATGGCGTTCAAATTGTGACTGTTAAAGCGGTTGAAGGCGAAAACGTAATCGTTGATGCTAACTTCCCGCTTGCTGGTCAAGACTTAACATTTGATGTTGAAATCGTTGAAATCCGTGAAGCAACTCAAGAAGAGTTAGATCACGGTCACGTTCACGGTGTAGGTGGTCACCACCACTAAGATCTACGGATTTTAGGACAAAAAGGTGAAGCTTCTGCTTCGCCTTTTTTTTATGCAAAAAATTACAATGCTTAACGATTTAAATGATTCAAATTCTTATAATTTCCTGAGGATATTTGGATATTAATCATATGAATCTCATTTGGTTTCGTCAGGATTTAAGAGTTAGGGATAACACGGCGTTAATGGAGGCAAACCGGCATGGGAATACTTGTGCGGTGGTGATACTTTCGCCTCAACAATGGAAATTGCATGATGATGCAGTGATTAAAATTGACTTTTATCTTCGCCAACTTAAATCACTTGAAAGTGAGTTAAAGCAATTCAATATCCCACTTGTGGTGGAAATCGTTACCCAATGGGACGATGTACCAGCTAGATTATTAACTTTCGCAAATAAATATCAAATTACTGCGATACACGCCAACATTGAAATCGGCGTGAATGAGTTACATCGTGATGCGCAAGTCCAGACCTTATTAGAATCGCATCAAGTGACTGTCGAGTATTATCATGACCGCACAATTTTCCCACTTGGATCAATTCGCAATAAGAGTCGCCAGCCTTATCAAGTTTTTGGTGCTTATAAACGTGCATGCTATGAAATCTTGAATATCTCTGTTCCTCAACCACTCGCTGTACCGAAAGTACAGCCTCATGAGCTTATACAACGCTTTCATACTTCCAAAATTCCATCGATACATGATTTTTATCCTGATGCTCAGATTAAATATCAATGGCCTGTTGGAGAATCATATGCACTACAAATGCTCGAGAAATTTGTTGACGAGAATTTAGAGCCCTATAAACAACAACGCGACTTTCCAAACATTGATGCTACCAGTCAATTATCACCGTATTTAAATCTAGGAATTGTTTCGATTCGACAATGTTTGGCTGCAATTTTTAGTCGCTCAAATGGCAATTTTCATCTCTACTCTGATGGTCAACAAACTTGGTTAGATGAATTATTATGGCGAGAATTTTATCAACACATCCTGTTTGACTTTCCAAGATTATCGAAATATCAACCATTCAATTTAAATACATCTAATGTGCCATGGCGTGATGCACCCAATGAATTAAATGCTTGGAAGTTTGGACAAACGGGTATTCCAATTGTGGACGCTGGAATCCGTCAAATGCTTCAAACAGGATGGATGCACAATCGTGTCAGAATGATTGTCGCCATGTTCCTTAGTAAGAATTTGCTCATCGACTGGCGTAAAGGCGAACAATGGTTTATGCAACATTTGATAGATGGGGATTTAGCAGCAAATAATGGTGGCTGGCAATGGTGTGCTTCAACAGGTACAGATGCTGTACCTTATTTCCGTATTTTTAACCCCATTAGTCAATCACAAAAATTTGATAGTCAAGGTGATTATATTCGCAAATGGGTACCTGAATTAGCTCATCTTGATGCGAAAATCATTCATGAGCCTTATGCTAAAAATCCGAATCTTAAACTCAATTATCCAAAACCTATTATTGATTTAAAGATGAGTCGACAGCGCGCATTAGCTGCTTTCAAATCAGCTAACTAATGCTCGTTCTAAATTTTGTTTGGCTTGATTTTCTAAAGTGTCATGAAAATATGCTGTTTTATAAATGGATTCCATTTGATAAAAGCTATTAAGAACTTCATTTCGTTTTAATGTATAAATTTCAGAGGGTACCCAACTGAATTCTTGATGAATTTGCTGCTGATATTCTTCAAAACGTTTGGCGTTTGAACCGAGAATTGCAAGATCAATATCAAGTAAATAGTTAAGGTCTGAATCAACTGAAGCACGATGCTCTTTGGTCGCTAATATCCACTGATAAATTTTCTCACATCTCCTCATCTCCATGTGGGGAGATATGATGTTCAGCATCATATCAGCACTTTGTTGTTCATTATCGTGTGCCTTAGGCTCATATATGACATCATGAAACCAAAGAGTTATAGAGACTGATAAAGGATCTTTTAAATTTGGTAGAACCAATTGTAAGTGATCCATACATTCAACGATATGCTGCACTGTATGATAATGCCGATGAGGCTCACTGTAATGAACTTCTAATCTATCAAGAATAGATATGGAATCCTCTGAGGATAGTTCAAGCTGTTGTGCAGTAGCGGCCCAGTATCTTCTCAACTGTTTTAAATATGAATCAATCATCAGACACCTTGCCCCGCTACCGCCTATTTATTTTCAAGCAGCCTGCTCATCACGTTTAAATACGAGCTCACCTTTCAAAGAACTTTCAGCATCGAAATAATAGCCATCCGTATTGAATGATTTAAGATCATCCACAGTATTAGGTTTATTTTCGATAATATAACGTGCCATCAATCCACGCGCTTTTTTTGAATAGAAACTTATTACTTTATATTTTCCATTTTTCTGGTCTAAAAATACGGGCTTGATAATTTCAGCTTTAATTTTGCTTTCTTTCACCGATTTATAATATTCATCGGATGCGATATTGACCAATAAATCACTTTTGGCTTCTGATAAGTCTTGATTGATCAAGTGGGTAATTTCATCTCCCCAAAATTCATAAAGATTGTGACCTCGTGGATTTGTTAATTTCGTGCCCATTTCTAAACGATAAGGCATCATTAAATCCAGTGGTCGGAGTAATCCATAGAGACCTGATAGCATTCTTAAATGGCGTTGAGCATATTCTAAATCAGCTTGCGTAAGCGAATACGCATCCAGACCTGTATAAACATCGCCCTTAAAGGCAAATATTGCTTGGCGTGAATTTGATAAATCAAAGTCTGATTGCCAATCTCTAAAGCGTTCCACGTTCAGATTCGCAATTTTTTCACTCACACTCATTAATTTGGCGATTTCTGAAGCAGACAGTTTACGACTTACGTCTATAAGCTGTTGTGAGTGGTCAAGCAATCTTGGTAAAGTATGTTCATCAGTTGGAAGTGTAGATTCATAATCTAATGTCTTAGCAGGAGAAATTAAGGCAAACATAGAAACCTGATCAAAAAACAATTAATCAAACTATAACAGTAGACTTATTTTATTTCCAATTGTGTTTTTTTTAATTATTGACGTTAAAATATACGATTCTCCTGCACGTTAATCGGTATTTTTATGTCTGAACAAATGTTCATTCAAGGCCCTGTTGGCAAAATTGAGGTTTTTGTAGATTATCCTCAGTCTGAAGTAAAAGGATTTGCGGTCGTTTGTCACCCTCACCCGCTTCAAGGTGGTACTCCTCAGCACAAAGTTCCCACTCTGTTAGCTCAAATGTTCCTTGAGCGTGGTTATATCGTTTATCGTCCAAGTTTCCGTGGATCAGGTCAAAGTGAAGGGGTTCACGATGAAGGATTTGGTGAAACAGAAGATATTTTAGAAGTCATTCGTCAAGTACGTGCAAAACACCTTACATTGCCTTTCTATGTTGGAGGCTTTAGTTTTGGTGCACATGTTATGGCGAAGGCATATCATGCACTACCTCAAGAAATTCAACCTGAACAAGTCATTCTATGTGGTTTACCAACAGCCACAGTTGCTGGTATCCGTCACTATGTTACTCCAGCAATTAAAGGTGATATTCTGTTTATTCATGGTGAGGCAGATGAAGTCACTTTATTATCCGATTTAATTGAATGGGCAAAGCCTCAACGCCATATTATTACAGTGCTACCTGGTGCTAATCACTTCTTCACAGGTTATTTGAAGCAACTTCGCGTCGCGATCACTCGCTTCCTTACGGCTTAATATAAATATTACGTGTTTCAGAAAAACCCAGTGTAGATTCTTTACATTGGGTTTGTTTTATTCCTCGTTAGGATTTCCACTCTAGCGATTGGAACGACTCATCTTCTCTTAATGTCTGCTCTACTGCTTGCGCAAGTTGTTTAATCACACTCTGCGTCTCAATTTTTTGGAACCAATCCTGTTCCTCATCTGCATGCGCACTTATTTCACATACAAAATGTCCTTCGCCATCTGGTTGATTACAGTTCACCCCTAAAGCGATTGGGTGATCAGAGACACTGACTTCTAATTCATGCGGATTCGTAGTTTGAGTGTGAAATCCATGTTGCACCAACTGTTCAGATAACAATGCTGTAACGTAAGTTTGTGCATTATCATGAGAATGACTTGAATGAGCCTTAGCGTATTTCGTTTGATCAACTAAAAATTGTAATTTTTTCATTTCCTCATCCAAAGGCTTTTTAATTATATAGAATTAGAATAAGCAATATAAACAAAACAGCCAAGCTTTTGCTTGGCTGTTTGAAAAGAAATATACAAATCTTTGGTCGTATTATTCACTAACTTGAATAGATAAACCCGCTTGTTCAGTGAGTTGAGTAAAAGTTGGGAAACTTGTTGCAACGGTTTCAGTTCCCACAATTTTAATTAAGCCTGAAGTACGCAGACCCGCAATGGAGAAACTCATGGCAATACGATGATCATGATGTGACTCAATTTCACCACCTGTAAAGATAGCAGACCAATCACCAGACTTACCTTTACCTTCAATAATAATGCCGTCATCCGTAGGCGTACAATCAACACCCATGGTTTTCAATCCATCAGCCATCACTTGGATTCGATCAGACTCTTTTACACGAAGTTCAGCTGCACCAGTTAACACTGTTTGACCTTCAGCACAAGCTGCAGCAATAAATAATGCTGGGAATTCATCAATCGCTAAAGGTACTTGATCTTCAGGCATATGGATGCCTTTCAAAGTACGAGTGCCACGAATTCGAATATCAGCGATTGGTTCACCACCTGCAATTCGTTCATTCTCGACTGAAATATCAGCCCCCATTTGCTTCAAAATTTCGATCACACCAGTACGAGTAGGGTTAATACCCACTGCCTCAAGTGTTACATCTGAATTTTCAGTAATGGCAGCACCCACCATAAAGAACGCAGCAGATGAAATATCTGAAGGCACTTGAATATTCGTGCCAACTAACTTACCACCACCTTTTAAAGAAATACGGTTACCTTCAGTTTTCACATCATAACCAAATGCACGTAACATACGCTCAGAGTGATCACGTGTAGGTTCTGGCTCAGTCACCGACGTTACACCTTCTGCCCATAAACCAGCGAGCAAAATGCCAGACTTCACTTGTGCAGAAGCCATCGGTAAATCGTAATGAATACCTTTAAGTTGCTGATTACCTGTGATCGATACTGGCGGTGTGCCACGCTCACCTGTTGTTTGAATTTGAGCACCCATTTCACGGAGTGGCTTTGCAATACGTTCCATAGGACGTTTGCTCAACGATGCATCACCAGTCATTACTGAGTCAAATTTTTGCGCAGACAACATCCCTGACAGTAGACGCATCGAAGTCCCAGAGTTACCCATATAAAGCTCACTTGCTGGAGCTTTAAGGCCATACATTCCTACACCATGAATCGTGACTTCACCATTTTTTGGACCTTCAATATTTACACCCATATCACGGAATGCTTGAAGTGTTGCTAAGGCATCTTCACCTTCTAAGAAACCAGTAACATGTGTTGTACCTTCAGCGATCGCACCAAACATGATTGAACGGTGTGACACAGATTTGTCACCTGGCACGCTAAATTTTCCAGTAAATGATTTAGCACCCGGCAGAATAGTAAATTGCTGTGTCACAGTTTTGTTCTCCATTAAAGGTTTCTTGGCAAGCATATGGTTAAAATGTTGGCGTGCTGCTTGAGCATGTCCAAGCAATCCCATGAGTGCTTTTGAATCTTCGTTTTCAATGAGCTGTCGAATATGAGCCAATTGGTTCTCAAATCCATCAACAGCATTCAAAATCGCTTTTTTATTGGCAAAGAATATGTCATGCCACATTTGTGGATCACTCGCCGCAATGCGAGAAAAGTCTCTGAAACCACCTGCTGCATAACGGAAAATGTCCAGATTATCTTCACGATTTGCAAGTTGCTCAACCAAATTGAATGCCATTAAATGTGGCAGATGACTTGTATGCGCAAGCACCTCATCATGCTTTTCCACATCCATACAAATTACTTCAGCTTGAGCAGCTTGCCATAACTGAATCAGTTTTTGCACTGCCCACTCAGCACTTGTTGCTAACGGCGTTAATATCACTTTGTGGTTAGCAAATAAATCTACTTTACCTGCATGAACACCAGTATGTTCAGCACCAGCTATTGGATGCCCTGGAACAAAACCTGCGGGTAAATGCTCACCAAAAACCGCAATTGCAGCCTCAACCACATTGCCTTTGGTACTGCCCACATCTGTAATTATAGTATCAGGAGTAATCACAGATTTGATCGAGTTCAATACAGATTGTGTAGCTCTCACGGGTAAAGCAAGAACAATTAAATCTGCATCAACCACTGCATCTTTGGCATCAGCATATCCTTCACTAATCAAACCTAAAGCTTTAGCATCTTCTAACGTTTGAACAGATCGCGTAGATGCCACAACATTTTCAGCAAGACCATGTGCTTGAATGACACGTGCTAAACTTGATCCAATCAATCCTAGCCCAATAAATGCAACTTTTTTAAATAAAGGTTGAGACATATCTAAGTTTCAACTCTTTTTAAAGTACCGCAATTGGGTATGAACCAAGAACACGGATTTCTTTGACTAATGGACGAATTTCTTCGACAGCCGCACGTACGTTCTCTTGTTCGATATGCCCTTCTAAATCGATAAAGAATACATAAGCCCATTTTTCAGGCAAAGCAGGTCTTGTTTCGATACTGGTCAAGCTAATGTTATGTTTAGCGAACGGCGCTAAAATTTCTAATAACGCACCTGCACGGTCATGTGCAGAGATCAATAAAGAAGTTTTATCATTACCACTTTGTGGTACTTTTTCACGCCCAATAACTAAGAAGCGTGTTGTATTTTCTGGATTATCTTCAATATTGCTATGTAAGATTTCTAAATCATATAAGCTCGCAGCTGTTTCAGATGCGATTGCCGCAGAATGCCATTCATTACGGATACGGCGAGCAGCTTCAGCATTCGAACTCAAAGCCACACGTTCAACACCTGGATAATGAGCATCGAGCCAGCCACGACATTGAGCTAAAGTTTGTTGATGCGCATAGATTTGTTTAATGCTGTCTTTACGCGTATTTGAAGAAATCAAAAATTGATGATGAATACGTAATTCAACTTCACCAATCACATTTAAATGTGACGCTTTAAAACAATCAAGCGTGTGGTTAACCACACCTTCGGATGAGTTCTCAACAGGAACTAAACCATAATGTGCACTGCCTGCTTCGACTTCACGGAACACTTCATCAATTGTAGGAAGTGGGCGCACAACCGCATCATGTCCAAAATGCTTCAGTACTGCCGAATGGGTGTAAGTTCCTACTGGACCAAGGAAAGCAATGCTTTGTGGTGCTTCTAAAGCAAGACACGCAGACATAATTTCTCTAAACAAACGCGCCATCGTCACGTCAGATAAAGGACCTTCATTACGCTCCATCACATTACGCAAAACTTGTGCTTCACGCTCAGGACGATAAAACATTGGATTTTCTTCAGAAGCAAATTTTGCTTTTGCTACAGCTTCAGCAAGTCGTGCTCGACGGTTAATCAGTTGTTGGAGTTGTTGATCTACTGAGTCGATATCTTCGCGGATTTTAGCTAAGTCTAAAGAATTCGTCGTGTTTTGATCATCGTTGATCATTGTAATGTCGCCTTACAGAATCAGTTATGTAAACAGTATAACAATAGTTAGCTTTCAAATGTTAAGCAACCAAACTTTATGGCAATAAGACTTAAAAATATACAGTTGAAATAATCATCAATCCAATACGCGCTATAAATTAGAAAAAAGACAAGAACATTGAATATGATAGCTTTAATCTTTTTTTTAAAATCAGTTCGTTCTATAAGTTTTAAAATTGAAAACACATTCGAATACATCTCGCTTGTATTCCTCAAGCGAGATGTAAATACGGATAAAAATTAACGTCCTAGCATGCCACGTGCTACGATTTCTTTCATGATTTCGTTGGTTCCGCCGTAGATTCGTTGAATACGTGCATCCACAAAGAAGCGTGAAATAAGATATTCCGTCATATAGCCATAGCCACCAAAGAGTTGCAGTAGATTATCCGCCACTTTCATTTGCATATCTGTACTGAAACTTTTTAATGCAGCTGCTGTTTCAACATCCAATTTCCCTTCTTTATACAATGCTAGGTTTTGATTATAAAAAGCGGCTGTAGCCAGTTCATCGATTTTCGCTTGTGCTAAAACAAAACGAGAATTTTGGAATTGTCCAATTTTTTGACCAAAAGCCTGACGTTCTTGGACATATTGAACTGTCACATCAATTGAACCTCGAATTGCTCCTAATGCTGTCGCAGCAATCGCTGTCCGTTCACGTGGTAATTCTTGCATCAAATATGCAAATCCCTGACCCGCTTGACCTAAAAGCTGATCAGCTGGAACTTTGACATTGTCAAAAAAGAGTTCCGAAGTATCTTGCGAATGCAAACCGATTTTGTCGAGATTTGTGCCTTTTTTAAACCCTTCTAAATGAGTATCAACCAATAGAAGTGAGACGCCTTTAGCACGTGCCTGAGGATCTGTTTTAACGGCAAGCACAACCAAGTCTGCATGCTGACCATTTGAAATAAAAGTTTTAGAGCCATTCAAAACATAATGATTACCATTCAAAATGGCATTCGTACGGATGGCTTGTAAATCAGAACCAGCACCTGGCTCTGTCATTCCAATTGCCCCGACCACTTCACCAGAAACCATTTTTGGCAACCAGTATTTTTTTTGTTCTTCGTTCGCGATATGTAGAATATATGGTGCTGCAATTTCTGAGTGACATGAAATACCTGTCGATAATGCGCTATAACCTGCACGTGCCGACTCTTCAACCAACATTAAAGAATATTCTGTTGGAACACCATAACCACCATATTCTTCAGGAACATCTACGCACAAGAAGCCATTTTCACCAAGTGCATTCCACACTGAACGTGGCATTTTTCCTTCGCGTTCCCACTGCTCATAATAAGGAGCAACGTGCTCACTCATAAAACGTTTGAAATTATCACGGAATAATTCTAAATCTGCATCATATGCCAACATTCTTGTGTTCCTTACACTTCATTTTTTTATAAGTTTTCATGCTATCCCGTTTTTTTCCAGTTGTCATGGACAAAAGCGCTTGAAAATTCATACAATTTGGTCAGTCTCAAAAGCTAAAAATAATGCTTGATCATTGAATTTGATATTTAGCTTTTATTCGAAGCATCATTCCACGTTACAATGTCATTAAGAACATCCAACTGCATTGATCATGAATACAAAACGTAATTTATATAAAGACTTTGAACATCCATTTGCGCAATTTGTTCGTATTCTTGGCAAAGGAAAAAATGGTGCGCGATCACTGACCTATGAAGAAGCCTATCAAGCATTTGAGATGATTTTAAAAAATGAGGTATTAGACGTTCAGCTGGGTGCTTTTTTAATGCTTTTACGAGTGAAAGAAGAATCTGTAGATGAACTGGCTGGCTTTGTGCAAGCGACTCGTGATCAACTTAAATTTAGAGCTATTGATGTCGACCTAGACTGGTCTTCTTACGCGGGGAAACGCAAACACTATCCGTGGTTTATCTTATCGGCGTTAACCTTAGCAAAACATGGTCATCGTATTGTAATGCATGGGGCTTCTGGACATACCATCAATCGATTATATACAGAACAAGTTTTACAGTATTTAGGTTATACCATTTGTCAAAATGAAAACGAAGTGGCATCAGAACTGAATCAGCATAACTTTGCCTATATACCACTCGAAGTCATTTCACCTACCTTGAGTGATTTAATTGCATTACGCAATATCATGGGCTTACGCTCACCCATTCATACGCTTTCACGACTCATCAATCCCTTCAATGCCAAAGCCACTTTGCAAGCGATATTTCACCCTGCGTATCGCAGTTCTCATCAACAGACTGCTGCCAAATTAGGTTACGTTAACAGTGCGGTGATTAAAGGTGAAGGCGGTGAATTTGAACGAAACCCAGATGCAAAAACCTTAATTTGCGGTATACGAGACGGTGAACTGTATGAGCTTGAACTTCCGAAACTCACAGCTGATCGTTCAGCAATTGAAGAAGAGTTGAACTTAGATACTTTCAATGCCGTATGGTTAGGTGATGCCCACCATAGCTATGGAGAGGTGGCTGTTATTGAAACTATGGCAATCGCAATCTACACTATGAATGTGGCTGAAACATTTACACAAGCACAGACCTTGGCTCAAGAATACTGGCAGTCACGTCATCGAGTTTAAATTCGGATTAAAAAAAGACACTATCAGGTGTCTTTTTTAACATAGAAGATTATACAAAACGTATAGGTTGAAATTCTGGCTCTGGAACATGTGAATCACATTCATCACCTTCCTCTTTATGACCTTTATCAATATACCCTGATCTTTCTGTTTCTGGCAGATTTTTAGCTTCCCAAGCAATGACTGCTTGCATTGAAATCTGACGCTGCTCTTGAGTTAAAGCTACACCGTTTGGCCATTTACCGATTTCAACGGCAGTTCTTAAACGAGCAACGATGTCTGCATCCAAAACTGATAACATTTGTTCAATATTCATGTTTAGTCCTGCTGATGAAATGAATCGTAATCTTGATTCCATCCTAGTTTGGTACGACATGCCATATAAAAGTCGTATCCAGGTGGATGTAATAAAGTAAGTTTGAAAGGATGTTTGCGAATATGCAACCAATCACCTTCATTTAAAGAAACACTGTGTTGCCCATCAGCACTCACCATTGGCAACACTCGATTCTTACGAATTTGAATTTTAATTTCACTTTGACCACCCACCACAATCGGACGAGAAGAAAGCGTATGCGGGTGCATTGGCACTAGCGCGATCGCATCCATACTTGGGTGCAAAATTGGACCGCCACCAGAAAGTGCGTATGCTGTTGAACCCGTAGGTGTCGATACAATCAAACCATCACTGTGTTGGCGATAAACATATTGACCATCAATATGAAGATCAAACTCAATCATATGGACTGACTTACCTGAATGCAGAACCACATCATTCAATGCTATTGCATCATAAATCAGTTCATTTTTACTACGAACTTCGACTTCTAATAAAAAACGGCGATCTAGCTGAAACTCACCTTTCAAGACTTGATCTAATTTAAATAACACTTCTGTCGGTTTGATATCTGTTAGGAAACCTAAACGCCCACGGTTTACCCCGATGACGGGAGTATTGTATTTCACTAAAGATCTAGCCGCTTGAAGCAATGAACCATCACCACCTACGACAATCACCAAATCTGTAACTTCACCCAATAAAGCTCGACTGACCGTTTGCGAATTTTTATAAGGGACCAATTTAGCGGTTTCTGAATCAAAAACTGGATGCAAACCTAAACTAATCAAATGGTCATGAATTAGACTTAAAGTCTCAACCACAGATGATTTATCTGGTCGTCCAATTAATCCAATATTACGAAATGACTTTGCTGAAAGTTGCACGTATGCTACGGCTCCAGATGAATTGTTGAGTATCATATCATCATCATTCTGTGACTTACATATTTCAAGCCTGTTTCATGTTATGAATTTCACGAATAATTTCACATTTCCCCAACTTAAAATCTTAATTTTCTCCTTAATATTGAATTAGATAAATCATTACATTTATCTAAAAAAGGCATAAATTCACAGTTTAATTATTGCAAATTATAAAAAAGCTTCGCATGATGAGCGCAATAAAACAGGGTTTTGCTTTTTGATCTATGAAGTTTGAACGTGGTATTGGCTTAATTGCATTGATTTTCTCAGTGCTGGTGATTTCTGCATTTGTGGCTTTTAGTATTTATCTAATCCGTTTAGATAATATTATTCGCGATAAATTTGAAGGCAATCGTTGGGATATTCCAGCGAAAGTATATGCACGCCCCTTGGAAGTTTATGCTAATGCACCCGTTGAGCAACAAAACTTCATTCAAGAGCTAGGTCTGTTGGGTTATAAAAACGCTGAAGACTATACCAAGCCAGGTAATTTTTTGGTTCAAGGCAATACTATATATGTCCACACGCGTGGCTTCGATTTTGGTGATAGTGTAGAACCAGAACAAATCCTCCAAGTCAGTTTTGGCGCTAGTCAAATTTCAGAGATTAAAGCAACAAAACCATCGAGTACGGGGATTGCCCGTCTAGAACCAATGTTAGTTGGGGGAATCTACCCTCAACACAACGAGGACCGTGTTCTCATTAAACTCAATCGTGTTCCTAAACCTTTAATTCAAGCGCTTATTGCGACTGAAGACCGCAACTTCTATCATCATCACGGCGTCTCGTTTCGTGGTACAGCACGCGCAGTTGTAAGCAACGTTACTGGTGGTAAGCGTCAAGGTGGTTCTACACTCACACAGCAATTGGTTAAAAACTTTTATTTGACCCCTGAACGTACAATCAAACGTAAAGTGAATGAAGCCTTTATGGCGTTGTTGCTTGAGTTTCATTATGACAAAGATGAAATTCTGGAAGCATATTTGAATGAAGTTAATTTAGGACAAAATGGTAATTACTCGATCAATGGCTATGGTTTAGCGTCTCAATTTTATTTTGGTTTACCACTTAGAGAATTGAGTATAGCGCAACAGGCTTTCCTTGTCGGACTCGTTCAAGGTCCTAGCTTATACAATCCTTGGAGAAATCCTGAAAGTGCATTAAAACGCCGTAATGTTGTTCTAAACAATATGTTAGTCATGGGATATTTGACTGAAGAGCAATATGAAACTGAGTCAGCTAAACCTTTAAACGTGATTAAAAAACCGACTTTAGGCCCAGCTCGCTTCCCTGATTTCCTAGACATCGTTCGTCGTCAACTCAAAACAGAATACCAAGAAAGCGATTTAACGAAACAAGGTCTTCGAATTTTCACCACATTAGATCCAATCGCACAAATCAAAGTACAAAAATCATTTACAGATTCAGTATCAAGACTGTCTAAGACCAATCCTGCACGCTTGAAAGAGCTTCAAGGCGCGGTATTAGTTTCTCACCCTGAAAATGGTGAATTGATTGCAGCCGTAGGTTCAGTATCTGACTTCACAGGTTTTAACCGCGCAGTTGATGCAAAACGTCAGGTAGGCTCATTATTAAAACCTGTTATTTTCCTATCTGCTTTGGAATCTGGTCGTTATAACTGGGCGACGGCAATCGAAGACTCGCCAATTAGTGTGCCAGTCGATCGCAATCAGACTTGGACACCCAAAAATTATAGCGGAACTTCGTATGGTTACGTCCCAATGGTTCAAGCTTTAGCCAATTCGTATAACCTATCTACAGTTCGCTTAGGACAAGAATTTGGACTTTCTTCATTTACCAATCATTTAATGAAGTTTGGCGTGACTTCACCTATTCCAAATTACCCATCGATTTTCTTAGGGGCTGTTGAAATGTCGCCTATGGAAATCATGAATATTTATGGCAACTTTGCAACTGGAGGGTTTAAATATCCTACAAAATCTATCCGAACAGTTGTTGATACCAATGGGCAGCTCATTAATCGCTACAGTTTAAATGTTCAACAAACGATCGACCCATCGGCTGCTTATATTTTAAATTACGGATTACAACGTGTGATGTCGGCAGGTACAGGACGTGCTGCTTATAACGGCCTCGCTCCGAATCTAAATCTAGCGGGTAAATCAGGTACGACCAATGATACAAGGGACTCGTGGTTCGCGGGGTATTCAGGTAATCATTTGGCAGTTGTCTGGCTTGGATTAGATGACAATAAAGTCACAGGCTTAACGGGCTCATCTGGCGCTTTACCCGTGTGGACCAACGTAATGAAGCAACTGAAGCAAAAACCTGTCAATTTACGTCAACCTGATGAAGTACAGTGGCATTGGATTGACTCAAATAGCGGCGAGCTTTCAGCACAAGGTTGTCAAGGTGCGCTCTATGTACCGATACTTAAATATACTGTTCCACGTCGCGCAACAGCATGTGGCTTACCACACTACCAAGTAGAGCCGACTTACGTTCCTGAAACGAATGCAGAAGAAATTACAGCAGAAGACAGCATCGACCAATATATTCGTGAGAGCGAAACAGAAATGGAACGGGATTTAAATACGAATGCCACTCGAGTACTTTCGAGTGGAAGTTATAATCCTTAAAATAAGTTTAGGAGGAGTTAAGGTTAATGAAAAAACTGAATTTTAGCGTAGTATTCACCAGCATATTACTCTTAGGCGGTTGCCAAACTTTAACCTCCCCTCAAAACTCACAACCGTCTCAGAAACCTAAACAAGCTGAGACTAAAACAACACCATCTCAAAAAGATGCCGATGGTATTAAAATTACGCCTTATGATCGACCCGAGATTAAACGGGAACAATTACAAATTGTTATTCCTGAACAGAAAAGCTCAACTCAAAAATTCGATGATGGCCGCCAACTTCCCGCATTTAAAAATCTAATGCAACAAACCCATCATGCATTTCGTCAAGCAAAATGGAGTGAAGCTGAGAAAGCCGCACTCCAAGCACAAAGACTTGCCCCTCAATCTGCAGAGACCTATATGTATCTCGCGATGATTGCCAATCAAAAAAATGAGGCAAAAAATGCTGAATCGTTGGCAAAACGAGGTCTCAGTTATGCTCAAACAGCAACGATGAAGCGACAACTTTGGCAAATTATTTTGAAATCAGGTCAACTCCAAAAAAATCAAAAACTCATCCAAGAAGCACAAAACCAAATCAAGAAATTTTGATTTAAGCATGAGTTTTACTTTTTAATGCCTTTAAAAAGCACGAATACCAGCAATTCCATAAGCTCCATGTTGTATGGCCTGATCTAATAATTCAGGCTTCATACCGCCTAGCGCATAAACTGGTATATGTATATCTTTTGATAACAATTCAAACTGCGTCCAACCTAAGGGTGCTTGCTGAGGATGCGATGTTGTACACAGTACTGGACTTAAAAATATTGCATCAAAACCTAACGCTACAGCTCGACTGACACTAGAATGGTCATGACAGGATGCGATGCGTTTAATGCCCTTCCATTCCTCCATAAATGAATCAGAATTTAATTGCATCAATTGATCATGTTTAAATTGTACGGCAAATACTTTTTTCTGATTTGATTCTGATAATCCTATCCACACATCACGATTGATAATGAGCTGATCCAGTTGATTATACTGGTTGAGTTGCAGCGCAAAATCTAAAGCATTTTCAGTTCTCAAATAGCTAACTCGATTAAGATCAATGGTTGTATCGAGACGATCTATATTTTTTATTGCAATTTTATTCGGCCAGAGTAGTCGTTTAACAATGGCATCATTAGCTTTAGGAAAATTCAAAATTGTTAGTGCTGAACGATCATGCCATGTCCAAGGACTTTGAATATGATCTAGTAGAGACTGATCAACATAAGCCTGATAAATGTTCAATTTTACGATTAGATCTTCATATTCATGCGTAATAAGATCAAATAAATAGACATGATCTAGAAAAATTCCCACCTCTTCTTGAACTTCACGCTGGCAAGCTTGTTCAGGAGTTTCTCCTAACTCGACTTTCCCTCCAGGAAACTCAGCTTTCCCCCCCTGATGTAAAGAGGCTTCTCTCCACCCTACAAGAACTTGATTTTTATGGAATAACAACGCTATAGAAACATTAATCGTTTTTTTTGACATGATTATCTTTCAAAAAATGAGTACTTAATTGTAAGCATTTTATGTTTTTTTATAAATGAGAAAAATTACCGTTGACAGCTCCATTCGATAATGATTATCATTTAAATCGTTCACCACATACCACGGAGTCCAAGGAATGAACGCACCATTTAGCTTATTCACACGTAATAACGAAAACCACCAAGCATTACCAATGCTTCACTCAAATAATCTATTTGCTCTAGGCAGAGAAATTCGCATTATACATGCAGGAGAAGAATATCGCCTTCGTCTCACACGAAATAATCGACTCATTTTGACAAAATAAAAATTCTAAAATTTGATAATAATAATCGTGGAACTAAGCAGTATGAATCAGCGCATACTGCTTCTTTAATTTTATTTCTTCAACTTTATAGACAATTGGTTTTAATGAAATTTTATTTCAACTTTTAAACCACCTAACTCTGATTTCTTAAATACAATCTCGGCTTGATGTAATTCGACAATTTTACGGCAAATTGATAATCCTAATCCTGAGCCCGTTGTACGTGTGCCTAACTGACGATAAAATCTTTCTCCCAGCCGATCAATCACTGTTTGCTCAATGCCGTGACCTTCATTTTCAATCACAAATAGAATTTCATTATTATTTTGTTTGATTAAAATATCAACGATTCCATTCTGTGGCGTATAGCGGATTGCATTATCGACTAAATTTCGAATGCAGCTAAACATTAACTCAGGATTTGCCTTAATCGCATGATTTCCTAACTCAGTTTTAAACTGAATATTTTTTTCTTGGCTCAAAGGTTGTACTGAATGTAAAACCTCTTTCGTCAAACGGTCTAAATCTATGGACTGTATCGGTACATCTTGCGTTGAAGACGGATCAAGTCTGGCCAACAAAAGTAAATTTTCTAAAATATTTGAGCCCCTACTCACATCTTTTAGAATCTGCTCTAAGTCTTGTGACAAATCCTCATGATCAGACTGGTATTTTCGTTTTAAAAGTTGTAACCGCATTTGAATCGCAGAAAGTGGCGACCTTAATTCATGGGATGCATCAGCTGTAAAACGTTGTTCCGCGGTAATTGCCCGATCTAAACGCTCCATCATTTGGTTTATTTGACTCACAATAGGTTGCAGTTCTTTTAGTTCTGGTTTTGAAGGTGTAATCGGTGATAAATCCTTAACAGTCTTTTGGGAAATTAATTTTGAAAGTTGGTGAATAGATCTAAACTGACGTCGTATAATAAAGTGTAGAATAAACCATTGAATGCCCCATAAAATAATGAGAACACCACCGTAGCCCAGCAAACTTTTGAATAACTGATCAACACGCGCTGACATGGGTTGAAGCATAGTTAGAATTTGCTGATCACTTTGCTCACTGTAATAACGAAATAATCGTCCTTCTAGCCAAACAAAACCAAAGTGATCATTTTGAAAAAACACCTTGGAACCAATTTGATTGAAAGCAAGGTCTTGGGATTCAATCAAAATAAGTTCATCGAGCTTTAATTCATATTTGATATCAAATTGTTCACTTAAATCATCTAACTCATTTCCCACATGACTTGAAATATCACTGACCAAAATCAAATCGGCGATTTCATCCATCATATTGTCATGGGTCTGCATGTTTTGGTAAAGCGAGATCACCAATAAAAGAATTAATGCGATAACGCCCGCCAACATCGAACTGAGCATTGAAGACTTAACAAGACGATGTTGTAAAGATATAGGGTGCTGATGCAACGCTGTTCTACCTTAAGCCTGATCTAAATTCATTCGATAACCTAATCCACGAATCGTTTTAATCATGGTTGAGCCTATTTTTTTCCGAATCTGATAAATAAAAACTTCAACTGCATTACTTTCGATTTCATCACCCCAAGCATATAAGGACTCTTCTAGTTGTTCACGTGTCACAACACGTTCAGGATGTTGCATCAACTTATATAAAATTTGGTACTCTTTCGCTGTGAGATTGACAATTTCTGAATTCAATTTAACAACTTTGGTTTGGGGGTCCAAACTCACGGATCCATACATTAGGATTTGAGACGTGCCTTTGTGCTGAGTACGTAATTGTGCTCTCACTCTCGCCGAGAGCTCATCTAAACTGAATGGTTTAACTAGATAATCATTAGCCCCCAAATCAAGTCCTCCAACACGATCTTGGATACTGTCTTGGGCTGTAATAAAAATAACTGGTGTATTGTGTTGGTGTTTTCTTAAATGTGTCAGAATGTCATCACCAGTTGCTTTCGGTAATCCACGATCAAGTAATAAACAATCATATTGATGCTGCTCAATTGCTAATATCGCATGATCTCCACGCTCGACCCAATCAACACTATATCCATCCATTTCTAACCAAGCTTTGATACTTTCAGCTTGTGACACATCATCTTCTGCTAACAATATACGCATGTCTCTCTTCACTAAGCCACAATTCATTCACTATAAAGTTTTTCAAAAAAAGATGCATAAAAAAACCACATTTCTGGAGAATGTGGTTTTTTTGGTTTGAGTACTTAAAAGCCATAAATCAAATACTCAATTCAGTAGATAGCTCATTAAAATTGAACTTGATCTACATCAATTTCTACACGCTTAGCAGGCTTATAATCAATATCCACTTCACCAATTAATACAACAGGTGTTTTTGCAGAGATTGGTTTACCTTGCCAAAGTTCATCATCAATATCCACAGTGATCACACCCGTGCTATCGCGGAATTGATATTTTTCATCACCAGTTGCCTTAACAATATAGCCTTTTAATTTCACTGGGGTATCATCTTTGGCAGTTAAAGCATTTTTAACAGTCGTAATTGCTTGTGGTGCAATGGCTGCATGATTAACAGCACTTTGGTTCACTGCCGTATTAGCCATTGCAAATGTAGTTGCACCGACTAAAACTGTCGCGATTAAAGCTTGATTAAACATTTTCATTTTCTATACCTTTTCAAGTGATGTTTGTTTCGATGAAGCTATTAAAACAAACAAAGCTGAAGCGAATCTTAAGAAATATGAATATTTATTAATCTTTGACAATTAACTTAGTGGTACGACTCTTAGCACCTCTTCTAATGTCGTTACCCCTTCAAGGACTTTTCGAGCACCCGCAATACGCAACGGCTCTACACCTTCTTTTTTTGCGTGAGCACGTAATTCATCTAAATTAAGATTAGCACTGATTTTTTGTTTTGTTTCTAGAGACACAGGCATAAACTCATATATACCCACCCGCCCCTTATACCCTGTGTGACGACAATGTTCACAGCCTTTGGCATGATACACTTGAGCAGGCATCTTTACTAAATACCCATAGGTCAGATGCTCCCATTCTTGAGCATTAATTTCCCGTTTTTCTTTACAATGAGAACATAATTTTCTGACTAACCTTTGCGCCAATACCCCTAAGATTGTTGCCGCTGTTAAAAATGGCTGCACCCCTAGATCATGTAAACGAGTCAAGCTTGAAGGTGCATCATTTGTATGAAGTGTTGAAAGTACGAGATGACCTGTTAATGCAGCTTGAATCGCCATATTTGCTGTATCTTGGTCTCGGATTTCCCCAACCATGATAATGTCTGGATCTTGGCGCATAAGGGCACGTACACCATCGGCGAAATGAAGATCAATTGCAGGGTTTACCTGCATCTGATTGAAGCTCGGCTCTATCATCTCAATAGGATCTTCAATCGTACAAACATTTAATTGCTCAGTCGCAAGTTGTTTCATTGATGAATACAGGGTTGTGGTTTTACCTGAACCAGTTGGACCTGTCACTAAAATGATGCCGTGACTATTTTTGGTAATGGCATTCCATTGCTCTAGCAGTTTTCCTTCAAAACCCAGTTGTTGGAAACTCCTCACTAATACTTCAGGATCAAAAATTCGCATTACCATTTTTTCGCCTGCCGCAGTAGGCAGAGTTGATAAACGTAGTTCAGTTTCTTGCCCCTTAGGTGTACGCGTTTTTAATCGCCCATCCTGAGGACGTCGTTTTTCTGCAACGTTCATACGACCCAGAATTTTAATACGAGAAATTACTGCCGTGAGTGTATTGCTAGGCATGTTATAAATCGTGTGCAGCACACCATCGATACGGAATCTAACGCGTCCTTTCTCCGCACGAGGCTCAAGATGAATATCACTCGCACCCTGTTCAAAGGCAAATTGAAGCAACCAGTCGACTAATTTTACGATGTGCTGATCGTTGGCATCAGGATTTTGACTATCACCCAATTGTAAAAGGGATTCAACACCTCGGCTCTGTCGGTCGTAAGCTCCTGAATATTGAGAAGAGTTTACTGCTCGGCTCACTTGATAATATTCAATCAAGTAACGTTGTAACTGCTCTGGATTCAGTAAAACCTTAACAATTTTTTTAGGACTTAAGCTCTTTTCTAAATTCTTAACCCAATCATCCAAGAATGGTTGATCTGTACCAATTAAGATCTGATCAGGATGCACCTCCACCGCTAGAATTTTATTTTTGAATGCATATTCTTGTGACATGACCTGAGTGAGTGCTGCAACATCTGCTTTAAGCGGGTCGATCACATAATATTGGAGTTGTGTTTTTAATGCTAACCATTCACATAAGCGTTGCAATGTTAACTTATGTTGAGGTTGAACTTGATCAACCAATTCAAAATGTGCAATCCACTGCAATGGATGCCATTTAAATTGATCTTTTTGACGGTGTCGGGTTTGTATGAGCAACTTATCTCGCTCTAAAATACGACCATCTTTTAGTAGTTGTTCTAAACACCATGTTGTATCAATTTCAAAATTAAAATTCATTCAAATTGCCCCATTCCTTGAGCCCAACTATAGCAAATTCTTTATTCAACATTAGCCTTTAGCCTATTCAGAATTTACAATTAAATTCATTAGATCAAATTCAGCTTTAAATACATCAGTCCAACAATTTATTCGTTTGAACAAAGTTCCAGTGCAACGATCTCAACCTCAGTATCCACTTTAAATTTGACATTTAAGGGGCCGAAACTTAGCCCATAAATTCGCTCAGGATCATTTTGATAAGATGGTCTTGGATCAAATGACAAAACTTGTTCCAATTCCTTGATTAAACTTTCAGCGACACATTGTTGATCCAACAGTTGATTTCGCTGAATTTCAGCAGTTTTTGACCAAACAACTTTTTTTTGAATTGGCTTATCCTGTGCATAACCGCTCGTCGCCTCAACCACGGCATCAGAATATTGAATATATGGTTTGATATCGATAACGGGTGTTCCATCTAGTAAATCACTGCCAGACACATACAATCTCAAAGAATCACCTTCTTTAACAAGTTTTTTGAATTGTACGACTGACATACCGATAGGTGCTGGACGGTACATGCTTCTTGTCGCAAAGACCCCCACTTTTTTATTTCCACCTAAACGTGGTGGTCTGACTTGAGGCTTAAATTTTTGATTATTCTGATTTTTATTATCGTGAAACTGCCAAATCAGCCATAAGTGACTGAAATCATGTATACCTTCAAAAGCCAATTCATCATTATATGGCGCCAATAGTTCAATATAACTTTCAACATTTACTAAATTTGGCTGACGTGGAATACCAAACTTTTCTTTGTAGGGAGATCTCATTATACCAATCACAGGTAAAGTCAGCTCATTCATAATCACTTTTTTTGATAAGCTCAATTAAATATATTCAGTTTATCGAGAATGGTTTTAGTTTAGAATAGCAAGCTGTTCTAATTTGATAATTTATTGAGACCTTTAATGGCTGCTTTTAACGTCGAAAAGATTACTCACGTACACCACTGGAATGACACATTATTCAGTTTTAAAACGACTCGCGATACAGCATTGCGTTTTAAAAATGGTCAATTTGTGATGATTGGTTTAGAAGTCAATGGCAAGCCTTTAATGCGTGCATATTCGATTGCTAGCGCGAACTATGAAGAAGAACTTGAGTTTTTCTCTATTAAAGTTCCAGATGGTCCTTTGACATCAATCCTACAAAAAGTAAAAGTTGGTGATGAAATTTTAGTTTCTAAAAAACCGACTGGTACACTTGTTCTTGATGATTTAAATCCTGGTAAAAACTTGTATCTTTTATCATCAGGTACTGGTTTAGCTCCTTTCCTTTCGACTATCCGTGATCCAGAAACTTATGAGCGTTTTGAGAAAATCATCGTTGTACACGGTACACGCTATATCTCAGAATTGGCGTATCAAGACCTTATTCAAAATGAAATTCCAAACCATGAGTTCTTTGGGGAACTTGGTGCGAAAGAAAAGTTAATTTATTACCCAACAGTTACACGTGAAGACTTCCATACTCAAGGTCGTGTTACAACTGCGATTGAAACTGGTGCTCTTTTCGAGAAAATTGGCTTACCTCGTTTTAATCCTGAAACTGACCGTGCAATGTTATGTGGTTCTCCTGCATTCCTTGACGATGTAGCTGCACTTCTTGACCAACATGGCTTAAAAGAATCTCCACGTATGGGTGTTCTTGGTGATTATGTGATTGAACGTGCTTTTGTTGAAAAATAAAATTACGTACAATAAAAAAACCGAGCTTTTTTGCTCGGTTTTTTTATTGAGTGTTATATTTACCCTATTATTTAAATCGATTTAATCTTGATTTAACTCTGTAGCAACTTTATTCAGCAATGTTGAACTAGAAGCAATATCGTCATTTCAAATATTCAACATTCACAGTAATCACTAACACTTAGTTTCTAATGTATTAACTTTAATACTAGTAAACAATAGGGTTCTTTCATAAATCATTTTTTACTCAGTTCTAAATTATAAATCCCTGCGATTAAACTGAATCTTAATCCCAATCTTTTGCCTCGATTACGGTATCGCTCAGCAAGGATTCTAAAGGTCTTCAAAGTCCCAAATACATGCTCAATCCCAATTCTTCTTTTATTGATTTCTTGATTGTAAACTTTTAGCTCAGGTTCTAGTTTACAGTGCTTTTTTGCTTTTAATGGCAATAGACTATTTGGATACACCGTATAAATCCTTTGATAGCCTTTATCTGCAAGGATAAAAGACCCTTTAGGAATTTGATTCAGGTTGCGTTTGAAGAGCTCGAAATCATGTACTGCACCACAACTCGTGCATAAACTCAGAACTTGCTGTGTTCTATAATGGATAAGGGCTTGTACTTTGAAAGTATGAGCTTTCTTCTTACCACTATAGCTTTTCTTCTGTTTTTTTAGGTCTTTGTATTGGAATTTCTGTGGCATCTACGATCACCACATTCCAGTCGATACCTTCACCTTCAGGCAAACTCTTGGGTAAGTTAAATAGATTGGACTTGATCAGGCAATCCTCTACGTGGCGGACGATTCTTGAAGCAGTAGGCTCTGACACACCATAACTCGTTGCGACATGAAACAATGTTCGATATTCACGCCAATAACTTAAGCACAGAAGGATTTGATCTTCTACACTTAACTTAGATGGTCTACCTTTAGCAGGTACAAGCATTTTTAGCTGTTTAGCCATTAAATCAAAGGTTGACCATGAGATGCCTGTATATCGCTTAAACTGTGCTTCTGAAAGCTTCTTTGAGTCGATGTATTTCGTTCGCAAATTATGCATGAATATTTAAAATTATTCGTAACAAATAATCAGCAAGGGATAGATCTTTTTTTGATTTATGAAAGAGATCTAATATGATCCTGGTGGTATTGGTTTTTCGTAATTATTTCCATTAGCGTTAAATACTCCCTCTTGACTAATATGACCACCAGTGAAAGCACCTATCCTCATTGATTCTTTCGTATCAACATCTGTAATAATCATTGTATTATTTTTACTACTAAATCCTATTCCAACTTGCACCCCTTTGGATCGACCCACTGATTCGGATCACTTACATAAGCCGAAGTATTAATACCCCCCAGTAGTCCAATCGGGTCTTTTGATATATAACGTGCACTATTAATATCTGTAACGGTTGTAATGTAATCCTGTTTCCTCATCGTAATATTGCCCTTGGAAACGGATATCACTTTGTTCTAATGGGTTCTCTTGGTGCTTCAGTTTGATCTATTGTGTTTGTCCCCATGTATTCAGTGTTAACTCCCAAATACATTCGCCTTGTTCATTACTTAAGGATTGAGGTGTTCCTACTTGGTCACAGTAGTAAAACGCAATTCGTTCTAACTCTGCTCTATTTTTTCTTGTGTCTGTTCGCCAAACAGGGTCTTTATGAATTGAGTATGACTCTGTTTTAAATCTTTCTTAATTCGATGTTTCTATCAGTTGGATAAAAAAGTGTTGAAACCCTGCTTTAAATAACGTTACAAAGCTATTCGGCTCATAGATATAGTGTTTGGTATAGCTTTGCTTCTTTGTTCTGTGTTGTTTTTATCTAATGATTGCTCAGTTATATGTAGGCCAATTGGTTGTGCGGTAGATTTTGTGTGTAAACTTCTTCATTTGAAAATTATATGGCTGAAGAAGCCCTTAAGAATAGCTTTGTGCAACAAAGCCATAAACACAATAAAAATTCTAGCCTACTATTTCATTTTTTTAAAATAAAATATCAATAGGCTTTAAATTTACTAATTTTGATTTAAAACATCTAGTCTTTCTAAGTTTTCTTTAGCTAATAAAAATCCATTACTCAACGAGAGTTTATACCAATATTTAGCTTTAACCATATTTTTTTCGACACCTTCTCCATGCTCATACATCCAAGCTAAATTATTTTGTGCTAATGAATCATTCATATTAGCAGCCAGTTGAAAATAATGGAACGCCTTATTATTATCTTTCCGAATTATCTTTCCATCGTAATATTGTACTCCAAGCTCAGTAATTGATGGCAAGAAATCGTTTTCAACTGAAAACTCTAAATTTTCCAACATTTTATTACTATCATTTTGATCTCTATAAATTAAAGCTAATTGATAAGCCCCTAAACTATCTCCCAAGTTTTTGGCAGACAAAAACCACTTCTTAGCTTTTTCAACCTCATTTTTTTCTAGATACAAAAAACCTAAGGAATAATGTGCCGGCGAAAAACAATATTTAGCTGACTCTATTAAAAAAATCTCAGCCTTTTCATAATCTACTAGAACATTATTCCCAACCAAATAAGAATAACCATAATAATAACTTTTATAAAAATTATCATTCATTTTGTTAATATTATACTTAACTTTCTTATTATTTCCCTGTAAATTATATAAACTATTCTCCATAACTTTATCCGCTATAGAATAATCAATATCAATACAGTTTGCATATACAAAAAAAGGGGAAAATAAAAATATAAACAAAAATTTAATCAAAGATCACCTCAACATAACAAATATAGAAATTAAAAACATGATCAAAAATACTATTTGCACTATATAAAAAAATTTTATTTTTTCACTATAATAACCACCACCCCCTCCTTTAAATAAAATTTTTTTTATATATACAATATGATTTATACTTTTTAAGTTAAAATCAATATAACTGTCAACCTCTCCTTTTTCTAAAAGATATTTATACAAATAAAACCGAACCAAACAAAAACTTATTATAAAAAAAAGCAAACTCAAAATAAAAATTAAAACAATTAAACCATCAGTCATTATCTTAGCCCCCCGAAATCTAAAGGTTTTGTTGGAAGCATTCTTTGATTTTGCCTAATTTGATCATAATCAATTTTTGTTTCAGGAGCCAAGGCATCTTTTGATCTTTTCTCCCCACTTACTCCACTTACAGCTGCTCCTAATCCCACACCCACTGAAGCATTTCCATAAACCCCTCCCCCCCTTGAATAACCAACACAAGTTTGTACTGCTAATCCTAGTCCTGCGCTAGCACACAATTCATAATATTTACCATCTGTTTGCGTACCCGCATTAATAACTTCTCTTGTTGAAGTAACTTCCAAAGCAACTCCGTATGCATTTCCGCCTCTAACATTATACTTCCCATTACCATCATAGCCTGCAGATGCTGTTACACCAACTAAAGCTGCAGCAGTAGCGTTTACATTCATACCAGTTAGTACCCTATCAGTCATTTGATATAGTTCTGGTGCATCCTTAAGTCTAGTTGGTATTTTTGCTCCAGGAATGCGTTCAACAAATGCCTCTCTCATAGCGCTACCAAGAGTTTCATCCAACCCCAACGGATCGATCCACTGATTTGGATCACTCACATAAGCAAAGTTATTTAAACCACCTAATAGACCGATCGGATCTTTACTTATATACCGTGCACTAAATGGTTCGTAGTATCTGTAACGGTTGTAATGTAGTCCTGTTTCCTCATCATGATATTGCCCTTGGAAACGGATATCACTTTGTTCTAATGGGTTCTCTTGGTTCTTTGTTTTGATCTGTTGTGTTTGTCCCCATGTATTCAGGGTTAACTCCCAAATACATTCGCCTTGTTCATTACTTAAGGCTTGAGGTGTTCCTACTTGGTCACAGTGGTAAAACGCAATCCGTTCTAACTCTGCTCTATTCTTTCTTGTATCTGTTCTCCATACTGGATCTTTATGGCTGGAATACTGTTCCGTTTTAAATCTTTCGTAATTCGGTGTTTCTATCAGTTGTATAAACTGTTGATACCCTGCTTGTAATAGCGGTACAAAGCTATTCGGCTCATAGATATAGTGTTTGGTATAACTTTGACTATTTTGTTCTGTGTTATTTTTATCTGTTAATTTTGAACTGGTTTTTGATTCCCAGATCATTAAATCCCCATCCCAACCAAATAAGGTCAGGCTGTTATTTGCTTTGTTGGCTTTATACAGGCGTCGCCCAAAGACATCGTAGCCATATTCAGTGATTTGCCCGTTGTGGTCGCTTTCGATTAAGCGATTTAAGTTGTCCCACTTCAGTTTCAACTGTTGGTCTGCCTGCTGGGTTTCAATCACATTACCTTGGGCATCGTATTTGTAGTGTTTGCCTTGATAGTGTTTCACCAAGTTGTTTTTGATTTCTGCACTTTGCGTTGCAATTGGGTCTATTAAGTTGCCCGCTGGGTCAAAATGGTAACGTTCGGTTTGCTTTGAGCTTTGCGCTTGTATTAAGCGACCAATCGCATCGTAGTGACAACTAAGTTTACCTTTTTGACTATCTTGAACTTGAGTCAACAAATAGTTCGCATCATAAGTGTATTGGCGTTGTGCCTGATGTTGTATTCTATTGGCTATTTCTTGTTCTACATATATGCGCTGTGCAATCAGTAATCCAACGTCGTTGTATTGGTTGCTTTGGATTAATCCATTGGCAAGGTAGCGTTCTGTTTCTCGGTGTAGGTCATCACGTTTAAAACCCACCATGTCTTTTTTATTTAGGGCAAGACCATAGATGTGTCCTGATCCATAAGTTAAGTGGCTAATTTCCTGACCATCCGGACGAACAGTTTTGATGAGATTGCCGAGTTCATCGTATTCATAGCGTAGTACTGCAGTCATTGGTTTCAGATTTGGCACTTGGTAGTGTTGGTGTTCTCTAACCAATTGTCCTATCGCATTATGGTAGAAGTCGTTTTGGCTCTGTTGGTTCTTTGCTTGAATTAACTGGCTATTCAGATTGTAAGTAAACTCTTCTGTTTGTTGTTGTTTACTTTCGCGGTGAATGTAGGTTTTTGACGCAATTTGTCCGCCTTCATAGTAGCCAAATTGTGTGATGATATTCGGTTGTTGAATGTGGCTAAGTCGACCAAGCTCATCGTAACTATAGTGTTTTTCTTCACCATCAAAGGCTTGTTCGCGTGTGAGATAACCATAACTGTTGTATTCGAATACATATTCTGCATGGTTTTGGTTGATAAGTTTCTGTATACGCCCTTGTTTATCCCATTGATAAGCAATTTGGTGTTTGTTGGCATCAAGGCGTTTTTCTAATAGCCCCACTGCATTGTAGTGATATTGAGTCACCAGTCCTTTGGTATCAATGTGTTTGAGAAGGCGTCCTTCTTGGTCATGTTCAAAGTGTTCTTTTTGTTCATCTGGGTAAATGATCGTTTTGAGTTGGCCTTTGTCTATACCTTGATCACTATAGATGTATTGCACACCTGTTTGATCTGCGGCTTGTTGTTGCTTAAGTAGCCCTTCCTCATCATATTGCCAAGCACTTTCTTTACCCGAACAATCGATATAGGAGATCATTTGTCCAAAGTCGTTGTATTGGATTTTCTTAACACCACCTTTGGCATCAGTAATTTCAATCAATTGACCTTCGGCATTGTAATTATATTGTGTTGTGTGACCCAATGGATTGATTTCTTTGGTCATCAAGCCATCTGCATTGTATTCGCGTTTCCAAATATGACCTTCAGGATCTTTTATTTCAGTTAGATTTTTATATTCATCATAAGCAAATCGAATCACTCCGCCATTTGGTTGAATGATTTTACTCAGCTGACCTTCTTCATTGTATTGCTGTTGAGTTTCACGACCACTGTAATCAATCTCTCGAGTGATACGTTTATGTTGATCACGTGAATACCATTTTTCACGACCATCTGCTAATCGAATACGATAAGTAAAACCATCTAAATCAAAGTAGTAATAAGTCGGCACGTTGTAAGCATCATACACAGCGACTTGGCGCAGACGAGGATGCCATTTTAAAGTTGTTTTAAAGCTTCCATCATCCGACCATTCTTCAATGGCTTTTGCATTTGGTTCATTCGAATCATAACGAATATTTTGACCACGACCTGATCGATCGGTATAACGTGTTAATTGATGATACGCATTATATGAATACTGACGAGCGTGACCATTCTCATCATATGCTTCTACTAAATTTCCGTCATGATCGTACCCATAACGAGCAAGAGGTTGTTCTTGATCATCCACAAATATGGCGATAATTTTTGCTTCATCATTGTAAGCAAATTTCAAAATTTGCTGAGTCTTCTTAAAATTAAAATGGACGGTTTGTAAATAAGCTTTGCTATTTAGCAATATATAACGAAGATCAACTTGTTCTTGAGTTGATGAATTTTTCTCTTGTGTAAGCTGATAACTTTGACCTTGATCGAATGTACTAAATTGATAATCCCATTCTGTTCCAAAATTTAGGACTAATTCACCCTGTTCATTTAGACGCGTTGTAATACCTTGGAATGGAACTTCATAGGATTCACTCATAATGATCGATGGCAATTGTTGTTTTCTGCCTTTTGCATCAATAAACAAATAACCCTTTTCATTTGGAACAATCAAATTAGAAAAAGGCATTAACCAACGAGCACCCAAAGCACCGTTATCGAATTCCGCCATTTGGGAGTTATAAAGTCGATTGAATACTAATCCCAGCTTAGGTAGGCTGAAGTCTACATGGGAAACTCGTTCAGCACCTATAGAATAGCTAATACTATGAGCAGTATTGGTTTCAGCACTTGTTGTTGGTTCAGCTGGATTCAAACATGGAGGATCCATTAATGCATCTGCTTGCAAACTGACAAATTCAAGGATATCGCCATCAGTTTGACGCTCAAACTCACCAGTTTGATTAATCGGAACACTGGCATTTCCCTTATTTTGATTATCTTGAATAGCCTTAAGTGTTTGTTGAATGAGCCAACCAAGACTGTATTGCAAGCTTGGGTTTGTCTGATTCTGCAAATCGTTACTAATCGAAGTAATCGCCTCTACAAGTAAAGTTTCAAAATGACTCGGAGTTGATTCAATTTTAGGCGTTAAATCTGCTCGAGGCTCAACACTGAGTAAATCTATTAATGGTATTGCCCAATTTTGAAATTGTAAATTTGGATCTCTTTTTTCAGCTGATGCGCTCGATGTTATTTCCGTTACAACAGACGATAATGAAGATGATTGAAGAGATTTTAGAATCTGAACAGCCAAGGCATTTGCATTCGTTAATAAGTCCGCTAATTTAGCTTGTGTCTCTTTTAGATAGGTCTCTAAATTCCCTGCCATTCTTGCATTAAGATGTAATTCCATACGTCGAATGTCAGTTGACTTAATTTTACCATTTTCAGGATATAGACATTCAGCCATTAATCCTAAAATGGGACGTAAACCCATCCTTGCATGTGCTTCATGTTTAGGCTCTGCAAACAATCCAATTAAATTCGCACCAAGTAAAGCATTTCGTTGTATTGAAAGCACTTCTGTTTGAGGAGACATTGCATACAACAATAAATCAAGCACACTTCCACTTAAAGCATATATATTAGCTACAGTAGTTATATGGGCATTTGCTTTGACTTTAAGTAATGATGTTTGGCCACAGACCACAAGGAAATTTTCAATTTGATTAGCAATAACTTGTAAGTCCGCTACACTACTCACACTGTCTAAATTAAATACAGCAAGTTCAACACTCGATTGTGCCTTATTAGAAACTTGTTCGTTTTCAGTTGCCATGACTAACCTATATATTTTTAATCTTTTAAATTTTTCGCGTTATATTGTTCTAAATCAGGACGATCATTACTCGTTTTTAATCGAGTTGTTTCCGTATATTTAATGCCGCCAGATTGATAATATTTTTGTGAAATAAACTGATCATCTACTGATGTTGAATTCTTTGTACTCACATCTACTTTATTCACTTGTATAGGCTTATTAACCTCAACAGTCTTTTGATTTGTTAACAATGGAGCTGGATTCGATTTCGTACTGATTCTTGTTGTTTCGGTATACGTTAATCCGCCAGATTGATAATATTTCTGTGCAATGTAGTCATCAGTTACAATGACCTTTTCAGATTGATTCGTAATATTTTCCTGATCCAATACTGTATCAAAATTTGTATTTGGCATAAACCCAGTTGAATTCATAAAATTCGGAATCAACTTCGATGTGGCCTGCTGAGTTATAAAATCAACGCCTTGCGTACGAATCATATCTAGTGATTGAGAAGGATTTACTGCCATTTGGCTTATAGTCTTCAATTGATCAGGACTTAAACCTAAATTTAATTTTTCTGAAATTCCACCTAAGGTTGAACTTGCCACTTGATTTTTGAGTTGGCCAACAGTTTGGTCTGCTAGACCTTTTAAAGCATTCTTGCCTATATCCTTTAAATTCATACTATCAAGTTGAGTCAAATTATTTTTAACTTGAGCCATTAAATTCTGACCCAGCTGATTTAAGCTCGAGTTCACAAAATTAGATGCACCAGGAATTACTGCATCTGCCCAATCATAACTTCGCGAAAAATGACTTGATAATGCCCAAGGACTTCGCTCATCTTTATCAAAAATGACTTGTGCACCACCAGGAGCAATTCCTGTTACTTGAGCAAAACCATTCGCATCTAATTTCCCTGTTATTGTCTTACCAAGAGAGTCAATAACTTTATATCCAGCTCCTTTAAAGAATTCACTTCCACCATAACTTCTTAAAAGATTCAATGCGCCTTTTAACGGTTGCATTGTTGGCAATTGAGCTGAAGTACTTACACTCGCTCCCGGCTTAAATAAATGTTGTCCAGCCTTGACTTCAAACTTACCAGCTGTGGTCGGTAAAACTCCCGAACTGCTAATTTCAATCTGTGAGCCGCCACCGATCAACACTATTTTTTTTGCCGCTTTAATTTCAATTCGATCTTCCGTCGAAATAATCTGCACCCCCTTTCTTGCAATCAGGTCAGCACCATCCCCTTGAGCTTGAATCTCAATCTTACCTTTACCTGCATACAGTCGTGCCCCTTCTTGCGCTGCAAATAAGCTGATCTTTTTGCTGGCATGTCCGATGATGCTGTCTTGCGTACTGGTGTTAATGCTTCCTTGTGCAATTTGGTTGATCTGCCCATCTGCACTGAGGTGGATGTCTTCGTTACTTTCTACGGCAATTGAACTTGGTGAAGCCAAGAGCATGATCGCTTGTTTAAAAGCCGCGGCTTTGCTTTGGTCTTCGCTCTCTAAGTTCTTGAGATAGCCCTGTAGGTTTTCGAGTAAGCTCAGTGGATCAGTTTGTTGATTTTTTGCCACTTCACTCAAAGCTTTGGCGTTGTTTAAGCTACTTTCGAGTTGTTGTTTGGCTTCGCTTGCATCTAAATGGTTTGCTTTGGCTTCTTCTTGTTTGTAGGTGGAGATGAGTATGCCTTCGCCTGCTCGTACTGCACCCCATTGGTCAGTTCTGAGTTCGAAGCCTTCACCTCGTCCTTCACTTTCTGCGGTTGCTTTGGGATGACTGAGATTCCCTAGGTTGAGTTGGCTCGCCCCGTGGGTGTTTTGCAGTTGGGTGGAGATTTGTCCTGTGGTGTCATCAAAGCGGAGTTGTCCATAACCTTCGCCTTGGACTTCTTTACTTTTAATCCCTGCGAGTTTTTTTGTGTCCGGCAGTTGGCCTTGACTGTCAAATCGGGTTGGGCTGCGTTGGGCTTCATGTAGGCGGCCCACCACAAAGGGGCGGTCGATGTTGCCGTCAAAGAAGTCGATAACCACGATTTCATTGATTCGAGGAAGGAAGCGTGCGCCATAGCCTTCGCCTGCCCATGGGGTCAGTACATCGACCCAAGCTGAATCGGTATCGTTGTTGTTACTGCCGGCACCACCATCAAATTGGTGGTCTTCTGCTCGGGTAAACAGAAAGCGTACTTTGATGCGTCCCCATTCATCGACATGGATTTCTTCTCCTGCAGGTCCCACCACTTTGGCGCGTTGCGGATGGGTGCTGGGTCGATGTTGTAAGGGGTTGTATTCGGGTACGGTTTTGATGTTGCGTCGTTGTAGAATGAGTTCGCTGGCTTGGCGTTCTTGGTCCTTGTGGGTTGCTTGGTTGGTGTCTGTCTTGTGTTTTGGTGTCCATTGGCTGCGTTGTAGCA